>WRBZ01000023.1 GCA_009784305.1 Synergistaceae bacterium | reverse complement strand
CGCGCCCAAGGGCGCGGTTTTTTTGTTAATTGTAAATTGTTTGCCACCTTTAGGTGGTGAATTATACATTGCCTTACTTTATCGGTTTCCTGATCCACCATTCGCATATAAGGCTTGTCGAAACGCAAATTGAAGTGTATGTCCCAATTATCAGTCCAATCAAAAGAGCGAAGCTGATACCCAAAAGGACAGGCCCTCCCAATATGTAAAGCGTTATAACAGGGAAAAGCATTGTAAGCGTCGTATTTATTGTTCGCGACATCGTCTGATTTATTGAGTCGTTCACAATCTGAACTACTTTCTTGGTTGCAAGGTCTTTCCAGTTTTCGCGGATACGGTCAAGTATTATGATCGTGGCATTGAGGGAATAACCTACTACCGTCAATATTGCAGCAATGAAAGTAGCGTTTACCTCAACTCCAGTCAAGCTGAATGCCCCAAGAACCACCACTGCGTCATGCATAAGCGCTAAAACGCTGACGACAGCGAAACGGAATTGAAAGCGGAAAGTTATGTAGAGCAGTATGCCGAGCAAAGCTACAGTCAAGCCGATAATAGCGTCTCGGCGCAGTTCCGCTCCGACGACAGGGCCGACTTTTTCAAATCCTATAACGTTCGTCCCGCTGTATTTTGATTTAAGCGCTTCAACCATCTTATTCCTGGCGTCTTCTTCATCTTCCTGAATACGAATAATAAAAGCCGACTCTCCAAACTCCTGAATTATGGCATTCCCCTGAACTACCGTCCCAATAATCTCGCGAACCGCGCCAACGGAAACTTTTTCACTTTCACCGAGCTCCACCTGTATGACATTTCCTCCTGTGAAGTCAATGCTAAAGTTAAGACCTTTTATCGGAATAATAATAAGACTTGCCGCAATTAAAACTATACTTACCACAAGGTATATCTTACGGTGTTTCATAAAATCAATTGAAAAACTCATGTTCGCGTTCCGTCCTTCCTTAATGCTTTACAACGGCAGTTTTCGCCGTGGTTTTGCTTCTAATGAATAGCTGTAAAATGGCGCGCGTCACTACCACATTACAGAAAACGCTTGCTACTATACCGATTGTGAGGGTAACGCCGAAACCTTTCACCGGGCCTGCGCCAAAGTAGAAAAGCACTACTGCGGCAATAAGTGTGGTAAGGTTTGTGTCCATTATAGTCCTAAAAGCTTTATAGAATCCGGCGTCAAGCGCTGCTATCTGCGTTTTTCCCGCTTTCAGCTCCTCTTTTATGCGCTCATATATGAGAATATTTCCATCAACCGCCATTCCAAGCGTAAGTATTATACCCGCAATCCCTGGAAGCGTAAGCGTCGCATTGAGAGCTATCATGCCCGCAAAAACAAGCAGCGCCGTTACAGAAAGCGCAATATCCGCCGCAAGTCCCCGCATTTGATAGAAAATGAGCATGAAAACAAAAATCATTATTGCTCCTAATAGACCAGCTTCTATTCCCGATTTTATAGAGTCCGCTCCAAGGGACGGCCCGACAGAACGGTTTTCGGCTACTTCAACTGCAACCGGCAATGCGCCCGCTCTGAGCATTATCGATAACCTGCTCGCTTCTTCGGATGAGAAACTTCCCGTTATCTGAGCCTCTCCACCCGCTATGCGATCCTGAACGACCGGAGCGGAAACCGTCATATCGTCAAGGGTTATAGCAAGTTGTTTTCCTATATTCAATCCGGTCGCCGTCTCGAAAAGCCTTGCTCCGTCCGAATTGAACCTGAGCGATACTCCAATCCTTCCGAGGCTGTCATAACTTGGCTTCGCGTCAATAAGATTCTTTCCGCTGACGAGGGAAGGCCCGAGTAAATAATAACGCTGAGTTTGACCTCTTGCGTTCGCAAGATCCTCCTTTGAAACAATGCCTCCGGGAATACTCTCAAGGCGTTTTTCAAACTCTGCCTTAGCATTCTCCGCAAACGAGGCGGCTTCTTCCCAACGTTTCTGGTACTGGGCAAACTGTTCGTCGCTGTCATAGTTTTGACGCTGAGGTGCAGGGGGAGCCGGTTCACTTACTGAAATGACCACCCTAAACTCAAGGTTCGCGGTTCTGCCTATGAGATCAAGAGCAGCCTGCGGGTCCTGTATTCCGGGAAGATCAACAATAACTCTGTCACGCCCGCTTTTTTGAATAATAGGTTCTGCGACTCCGTATTGGTCAATACGGCTTCGTAAGACTACTAATAGCCTGTCGATACTGTCATCAGTTATGGGGTTATCAGGCGTCCCAATAGCCCGCAGGACTATATGAGCGCCCCCTCTGAGGTCAAGTCCCAGATTAAGCCTCCCTTGAATTGGCCATACCCAGATAATTGCAACAACTACAACGATTAAAACTGTCCAAAGACGCATACTGTCTCTTCTTAACATTTATAAACACCCCACGGTTATTTATCTTCTATATGAGCGGACGACTGAGTTTGAGTTTGCCCGCGCTTGGTCGAAACGGCGGTTTTCAATATTTTGACGCGGACATCCTTTGCGATTTCTATCATAAAGCTGTCATCGCGCACTTCCTGTACCGTACCGAAAAATCCACCGATGGTTACGATTTGATCACCTCTTGAAATGCTGCTCATGAGGTCATCCTGCTGCCTCTGCCGTTTTTTCTGAGGCCTGATTATAAAAAAGTAAAAAATCAATACAAATATTGCAAGTGGAAACATGATTCCCATCATTCCACCGCCCTCTCCTCCGGCAGGAGCTTCCCCGGAAGTTCCTCCTGAAGACCCACCTCCAAAACCTCCGCAAGACGGGATTTGATCATCTGCCGCCATAGCCGCAAATGCCAAGATCAAAGTTACTGCCAATACTACCGCTGTTGCAGCTGTTATCCTTGCTGCTTTTAGCATAAAAAAATCCTCTCCTTTTTATTCTATATAAACCCAACTATTCATTATACCAAATAACTCTGTTTTTCCCCTCTTTTTTCGCATTATAAAGCATCTTATCAGCCATATCCATAAAATTTCTAAATTCATATCCCACTTGTGGAATTATTGAAGCTCCACCGATACTGACGGTAATGACCGAAGCAACTGATGAGTACTCATGAGGAATAGCAAGGTTTTCAATATTCGAACACACCTTTTGCAATAACTTCTCTCCATCATGATGAGGAGTCGAGGGTAATAGGACGACAAATTCTTCCCCTCCGTAGCGGGCAGTAAAGTCCGTTTTTCGGAAAAAAGATCTACTTATTGTGTTTGCAACAGATTTAATAACCGCATCTCCTGCGATATGTCCGTAATAATCATTGTATTTTTTGAAATTATCTATATCTATTATAGCAACAGACAATAAAGTCTGTTCTCTTAGCGCTCTTGCCCATTCAACCTCTGCACGCAAATCAAGGCTGCGCCTGTTGCTGATTTTCGTAAGCTGGTCGACAAGAGCAAGTTCCTCTATTGTTTTTCTCATTATAAACAGGTCGAGGTGGTTTTTTACTCTTGCTTTCACAACTCTTGGAGAAAAAGGCTTGTATATATAATCAGCCGCACCAAGCACCAGCCCTTTTTCTTCATTCTCCGGGTCATTCAGCGAAGTGATAAATATTACAGGAATGGAGTTTGTTTCCTGCATCTTTTTAAGTTCATACAACACTTCAAATCCGTCCATCATTGGCATTACTATGTCAAGCAATATAATGTCCGGACAACACTCCTGAGCTATCTTTAGGGCATCGCGCCCATCCTTGGAAGCAACAACATCATACTCCTCCTTAAGAATATCCGTTAATATCATAAGGCTTAACGCACTGTCATCGACTATCAGGGTTCTATTCATTTCCATGCTCCTGTTTTTGTTTTTGTGCTATAAAACAAACGTTGTAATTTTATAATTTAAATGAGTCAAAAGCAATGCTATATCGTAAGAATATTATTGATACCGATTATGTTGACATGTGTTCATTAGTTGTCATAATAGAGTCATTAAAATTTTGTTTTATCAGGAGGCTTGGAATGAGAAAAAAAATCAATTTATTTATTTCATTTTTTGTGATATTTATTCTGATGTCAACATTTCATGGAGAAGCTTTTTCGCAGTCTTTGGAAATAAAGCAAATTTCTGAAGCTTATATTGGACAACCGGTTACATTTGAAGCTGTAGGTGAAATTGCTCAGAGTGACGACGTAAATTTTGAGTGGGCATTTTCAGATAACGTTACGTCAATAATGATTGGCAAGGGAGGACGTTCAAGCAGCTTTACCGTACTTAACACATCCCCTGTAGCTCTAAGCCTGAAAGCGCTGAGTGAAAACGGGGAGGCAATATCTGAAGCATTTCTTGCGATTAAGGTCAATGAAGTCAAAGTGGATATTAATCTGAAGCCTGCTAAGATGCTGCAAATATGGAATCCCAAGATACACAAGGAGGAGGAGGCAAAAGAATTTGCCGTAAATCAGAAATTTTCTTTCGAAGTGTCGCTTTTTCCTGAATTAAAAGAAAAGCTCAACTATAAATGGAAAACATCCGAAAAAGTCTCTTTCGAGCTGTCCGAAAACGGTAAAGAGATAACGATTTGGCGGGAAGAACCGGGTATTTGTTCAATTGAAGTTGAAGTTACAAACAGAAGCGGGGTTTTACTCGGAAAAGGAGTGGCTTTTGAGGATGTCATCATTCCAATCTCTACTATTGAACAATCTCAAAGCCGTAAAAAAGCTTGGGAAACTTGGAGTGAAGCATTGAAAATGTGGAACAGTTCCGGCTATATGAATGTCGAGAGTTATGAAAAAGCCCTTGAATTGGCTTTTGAGGCTTTGAAAATAAATGACGATGACTACGAAATAGTAGACGGCACGGAGAAGATGAAGACTGATAATGACTTTATTCAGCGCTCAAAGCTCTATGCTTTGGAAGGAGATTCGTTCAGGGAGAATAAAAAATGGACCGAGAGCCTCCTTTCTTACAGGCGGTCTTTAGCCGCATGGCGCTTCTCCGAGGTAGAAAATGCTATATCTGAAGTGGAGGAGACTGTAAAGTCCATAAGGCTTGATAGGGAGAAAGCCTCGTGGGTCAGAGATATGGCTAAAGCTTATGAGGAAGAAAAACGCTATGAGGATGCCATGCGGGCTTATGAGGAAAGCCTCTTGTTTGACAGACAGGAAGAAGCGGTAAAAGGTATTGAGAGAGTTGATTCTTTGTATAAGAATCTTCAAATGGCTGCCGAATTGAATAATGAAGCTGAAAATATGATATTGACCGGGAACTATGCGGGCGCGATGGACAAATTTAAAGAGAGCCTTGCCTTGATAAATGATGAAGAAATAAAGCAGAAATATAAAAATATTGATAATTTAATATCCGGGCTGAAGGCAAGAGCTTTACAGCTTAGACGGGAAGGAAACGAACATGCCAGACGGGGCCGAAATGCGGAAGCCTTGGCAAGTTATGTTGAAAGCATGCGTTTATGGATGGAACCCGCAGCAGAGGATCTTGTAAAAAAATTCGAAGAAATAGTCCCGGCGGATAAGAGGTTGCCGGAAAGTGTAGCGGATATTCCTGTTGCGGAGAGAAACGCTGAAGCGGTACGGTTGCTAAACGCGGGGTCGGATTTTTATCGCGCGGGTAACTATAATGAAGCTCTGAATCGTTACAAAAGAAGTTATGAAATTGAGGAAGATCAGCAGCTTAAGGATTGGATAGAAAGAATTGAAGGAAATATGAGGGCTCAAGCTTCGATAGATGAATCAAACCGGCTTATACGCCAGGGAAATGCATTATATTCGATTCGCAGGTACGACGAGGCTTTGAAGAACTATAGGGCAAGCGTTGAGCTGTATCCAAACAAGGAGGTCGAGGATTTTATAAAACATATTGAAGAAATTTTATTCAATCACTAAGTCTGTTAATTTTATATTGTATAATAAATCTAATGGGACTTATGGACTTCTAAAAAATTCCTCGGTAATATTGATCGAGGGAAGTTGTTATTTTTGGCTAAAAATGATTTTTAGAGGCGCCATTGTCCTTTTGATCCATAGAGGGGAGAGTGTTTTTGCTTGGACTACATGCTAATTCCCGGTTTAACAGCAACAGCCGGGATTCTGATAGGGGTATTGTTCGGTTATTTTGTAGTACAAAAAAAGTTTAAGGAAGAATTGGCAACAAAAAAAGCGGTAGCAGAAAGCCTTTTAGAGGAAGCTAAAGAATCTGCGGAACGGCTGAAGCGCGAAAAATCGACTGAAGCAAAGGAAGAGGCTCATAGATTACGGCAAGAAGTGGAAAAAGAAGTTAAAGAGCGTCGTAATGAGCTACAGAGGGCAGAAAGACGACTTGAGCAGAAGGAAGAGAATTTGGATAAAAAACTCGACCGTGTATCTCAAAAAGAAGAGGAAATAAAGCAGAAACAGGAAGATTTAAGCCTTCGCTTTGCTGAGGCGGAAAAACTCAAAGTTCAGCAAATAGAAAAACTTGAATCAATAGCAAAAATGACTCAACACGAAGCTAAAGATTTACTCCTTAAAAAAACTGAAGATGAAGCGCAATATGTAATTGGAATGAGGCTTAGAGAACTGGAGGAAAAAGCAAAACGCGAGTCTGAACGTAAGGCAAGGGATATCATAATCATGGCTATTCAGCGCACTGCCGCAGAACACGCTTCAGACGCGACAGTGAGCGTTGTTCCGCTTCCTTCCGACGAAATGAAAGGCAGGATAATCGGAAGGGAAGGCAGAAATATAAGAGCGTTTGAAACTTTGACAGGCGTTGACCTTATTGTTGATGATACTCCGGAAGCGGTCACTTTGAGCAGTTTTGACCCTGTGCGCAGGGAAATAGCGAGATTGTCCCTCGAACGTTTAATTGTAGACGGAAGGATTCATCCTGCAAGAATTGAAGAACTGATAGAAAAAGCAACACGCGATGTGGAGGAACAGATAATTGAGGCAGGAGAATCGGCCATTCTCGAAGCCGGAATTAAGAACCTCAACGGAGAACTTCTAAGAATGCTTGGTTCCTTAAAGTTCAGGTTTAGCTACGGTCAGAATATGCTGGCTCATAGTTTGGAAGTGGCTCATCTTTCCGGCATCATTGCCGCAGAGCTTGGTATTGATGAGGAATTGGCGAGGCGTTCAGGTTTGTTGCATGATATTGGCAAAGCTGTCGATCATCAGGTCGAAGGGTCACATGCGGCAATAGGAGCGGACCTTGTCCGCCGGTACGGAGAAAAACCTGATGTCATAAGCGCTATTGCTTCGCATCATGAGAACATAGAGCAAACAAGCGTTAATGATGTAATAATCGCCGCTGCGGACGCGATTAGCGCTTCCAGGCCGGGCGCGCGGCGGGAAAGCGTAGATGCTTATGTAAAGAGATTGGAAAAACTTGAGACATTGGCGCAGACGTTCCCTAACGTCAGTAAGGCTTACGCTATTCAGGCCGGCAGGGAAGTAAGGGTAGTTATTGACCCTATAAATACTGATGATGGAATTGTTGACAAACTTGCCTACGACGTGGCGCGTAAGGTAGAAGAAGAAATGAAGTATCCGGGGCAGATAAAGATCAATGTTTCGAGGGAAGTACGGGCCACGGAATATGCCAAGTAGAATGACAATATGCGGGTACTTTTTATTGGTGACGTAGTTGGCAAGCCCGGCCGAACAGTCTTGGCCGGGCTTTTGCCGTCGCTGAAAATCAATTTTAGGATTGATTTCGTAATAATAAATTGTGAAAACGCTTCTTCCGGGAAAGGCCTGACAAAAAGCAGAATGGAAGAGCTTTTTTTACTTGGGATAGATGGCATGACAAGCGGTAATCATATATGGGACAAAAAAGATATTTACGACACGCTGTATTCCGATGCCCGTATATTGAGGCCGCAAAATATGCCCGCTGATTGCCCCGGGCAGGGGCATACAGTAATTGAGCGCAACGGGATGAGGCTTGGATTGTTAAACCTTCAAGGCAGAGTTTTCATGCCTCCTATAGATTGCCCTTTTGCTGCGGCGAATAATGTCCTCGAAAGTTTCTTCAAAGAAAACATTCCCGTCTTGGTGGACTTTCACGCGGAGGCAACATCCGAAAAAGCTGCCATGAGCCGTTATCTTGACGGAAGGGTATCAGCCTTAGTCGGAACACATACTCATGTTCAAACTTCCGATGAGACGATATTACCCGGAGGAACAGCTTATATATCAGATGTTGGTATGACCGGAGGCCATGGCGGGATAATAGGCAACACAACTGACAGTGTTTTGCCTAAATTTTTAATGGGAATGCCCTGTAAGTTCGATGTTTGTAATGAATATCTGAGAATAAACGCCGTACTTATTGATATAGACGACGAAAGCTCGCGAGCTGTCGATATAAAACGCATCAATGAGCTTTTTATAAAAGAATGAGGAGAGTGCAATATGAAATCAGAATTCGTAGGCCAGGAGAAGAACAGGGTAGAAATCAAAGTGGAATTTGAAGCTTCCGAGTTTGAAGCTGAACTGAAGAAAGTTTTTGGTAATATCTCTCAGCGCGCCAATATCCCGGGATTTCGCAAGGGACATATTCCACGCAAGACAATAGAAATGCGTATCGGAAAGAACGCGATACATGAAGAGACGATAGAAAACCTTTTGAACGAGAATATATCTGAAATAATGAAAGATTATGATATTGAACCGATTTTTGCGCCTAGCGTCAAAAGCAGGGGTGCAGTCATTGACGGTCAGCCTGTGAGCGTTAATTTACTGATCGAAGCCCGGCCTGAGATAAAATTGCCCGAATTTGGGGAAATAGAAGTTGAGCGTCTTATAACCGTCGTTGATGACGTGATGATCAACAATATGATAGATAATCTTCGCAAATCTCAATCGAAAATTGAAGCTGTTGACACCCCTGTTCAAGATGACAGTATCGTTACCGTAGAGTTTGATATGGCAATCATAGGCGCTGATGGAACGGAAGTATCGCGTAATAAAAAAACTGAAATGGCAACTCTCAATATGCAGGAACTGCCAATGGAGGAATTCAGGGAACCGCTTATCGGTAAAAGCGCGGGAGATTCTACCGAAGTGACTATAAAGGGTCAGGTAACTGATGAGAGTTCGGAGCATCCCCGCACTTCAATGCATTATGAAATGAAGATAGTTGAAATCGGTAAAAGGGTTTTACCGGAGCTTACCCCTGAATTTTTCAACACTTGTATGGGATTTGAATGTCCGACGGAAGACGATTTCAGGGATGCGATAGCGGACAGGATGCTGAAAAAATTGCAGAAAGACGCAGAAGCTGACGCCGAAGCGAGAGCTGTAAATATCGTGGCGGAAATGGCCGGCTTTGAAGTTCCGGGTTCGCTTATATACCGGGAAATGGAGAGAATAAAAGCGAACGACGAAAAAGACGCAAAAGAGCGGTATAAGATGGAATTTAAGGACCTTTTGAAGTTGAGAGGAATGGAGTACGAAGAATACGAGAAGCAAACCATGTATCAGGCATGGAGAATCGTTCGCAGTATGCTCGTTATTGATGAAATAGGACGAAAATTCGATATTAAAATCGATCCGCCGGAACTTGAAGAATGGATTAAAAACACTGCGGAAAAAGACGGCCTTGACTTTGAACTCATGAAAAAGGCGTATTTTAAGGATAAAGATACCGTAAATATCCTTGTTGACAGGGTATTATCCGATAAAGCAATCAAACTTCTTATGGACAGTGTAAAAATCAAGGACGTTTCGGAATTGACGCAGCCCGTTGAGAAAGCTGAAAATTTTGAAAAACCGGAGCAATCTGAGGAACCTGTACAATCTGAGGAATCTGAAGAAACGGAAAATCCTGAGGAAACAAGAGAAACAAAAAAAACGAAAGAAACTAAAAAAGCGAACAAAACAGACGAATAAACTCAATGATTTAGGAGATTAATATGCCATTGATACCTTATGTAATAGAACAAACAAGTAAAGGAGAGCGGCAATACGACATATACAGCCGCCTACTCAAAGAGAGGATAATATTCATCGGGGATGATATAAACGAATATTCGGCAAATATCATTGTCGCACAAATGCTTTTTCTTGAAAGCGACGACTCCGAAAAAGACATCCATCTATATATCAACAGCCCGGGAGGGATAGTAAGCGCGGGATTGGCGATATATGACACTATGCAATATATAAAAAGCAATGTTTCTACTATCTGTATAGGGCAGGCGGCCAGCATGGCGGCAGTCCTGCTGGCGGCGGGCTGCAAAGGCAAGAGGTACGCCCTCCCGCGTTCAAGAATAATGATACATCAGCCCTCTGGAGGAACAAGAGGGCAGGCGAGCGACATTGAGATCCACGCAAGGGAAATACTTCGCCTCCGCGAGGAGCTTAATGAAATATTAAGCATTCACACGGGTAAAGATAAGGATCAAATAAAGGCAGACTCAGAACGGGATAATTTTATGAGCGCAAAGGAAGCGCTTGACTATGGAATAATAGACAAAGTCATTGATTCGAGAGGAGGAGCAATTAATGTCTAAGCAGCCGCATTGTTCTTTTTGCGGTAAAAAAGAAAGCGAAGCAGGAAGGCTTTTCTCCGGAGTGGAAGGCACAATATGCAGTGATTGTGTTGCTTTATGCAATATTCT
>WRBZ01000022.1 GCA_009784305.1 Synergistaceae bacterium | reverse complement strand
CCCACAGGGTCAACATTAGGGTCAAGCGTAAAAACCGCGACTTTTGCTCTTCCTTCACCTTCCCGAACAATGTTCTTTATCTCTATTATTCCATCCTTTATCTCGGGGATCTCAAGCTCAAACATCTTGCGCAGCAGTCCGGGATGAGTGCGTGAAACTATTATTCTCGGCCCCTTGGTCGTCTGTCTCACATCAAGAAGGAAAAACTTCATCCTTTCACCAATAATATATTTTTCCCTTGCTATCCTCTCTTCTCGCGGAAGTATCCCTTCCGAACGCTCGCTCAAACGAACGACAACATGATCATTTTCAGACTTAACTATAACGCCCGACACCATTTCTCCTATGCGATTGACAAATTCTTCAAATATTATCTGCCTCTCCGCATCCTTCAGGCGTTGAATAATTACCTGACGTGCTGTTTGAGCGGCTATTCGTCCAAAATCCTCAGGGTTTACGGGAATTTTTACAGTATCTCCAACTTTAGGTTTAGGGGAAACCCCTTCTTTTACAGCGTTAGCAGCCGTTATCTCCAAATCAGGGTCAGCAACTTTCTTCACGACTTTTCGCATTTCAAAAACTGATATGAGACCATTTGCAGTGTCAACTAATACTTCGACATCCTGCTCTCCGCCGCGGTATTTTTTATACGCGGAAATCAAGGCAGCTTCAAAGCTTGAACGAATAAGTTCAGGAGGAAGTCCTCTCTCTTTCGTCAATTGAGACACCACACGTACAAAATCGCGCCCAAGCTGCATATTAAAACTCTCCCTTCTTATTTGCTTCTTCTTTTTCAGGAACCCAAACGAGATTCGCACGCGCTATCTCAGCAAGCGGGATTACCTGTTCAACCCCGTCACACTCTATTAAAACATTCTCTTTCGATTCATCCGTACCTATGATACTTCCGATTACCGTCCTTTTCGGAAGGATACGCAAGCGCGCAACCCGCCCCGAAAAACGCGCATAATCGGCGGGCGAAAATAACGGACGTTCAATACCCGGAGAACTGGCCTCTAATGTATAGTGTTCCTGGATTTTCTCGTCAAATTCCTCGTCAAGCATACGGCTGACTTTTCTGGAAACTGTTTCACAATCCCTTATATTTATTCCGCCCATTGAGTCGAACAGTATCCTAAGAATCAATTTTTCAGATTCCCTGACGAATGTAACCTGTACGCACTCATAACCCAATTCCTCGACTATTTTCCTTACAGCCGCGAATACGGATAATTTAACCGGATGGCTTACAGGAGACTGCCTGGATTTTTGCTTTTGCTTAGGTCTATTGAGCCTCATTCCCCGTCTCCTCCGGACTGATTCTTGAAAATAAAGAGAGTGGGCCTTGCCCCACTCTCAGAAAATTACTCTGTGTTCCACAGTTGAATTTTAAAATAAATCGCTCAAAAAGTAAAGCACTCAAAAAAAGAAACGTAACTGTATTGCCCCGGGTTAATTAAAAAAAGTAAATGCAACCCGTCACTTTAGGCTGCATTTACCTCACTATATGTTGCAGTTACTTTTTTAATCGACTGACAGCTACATTGCCCCGTACTTTTTAACAAAGACAAATTTATTGTTCGGGACGTCGACCTGCTGAATAACAGCCGGCTTGTCGAGCGGATTATGGGTTGTTGGATCCATCGTCAGCGTTCCGCTTGTCACCGATATATTCTTGAGGTTTGCGAGAGCTTGCGCAAGTTTTTCCCCTTCGAAAGAACCGGCAACTTTAACGGCTTCGGCTATCATTATCAGCGCGTCCTGCGCCATTACAGGATTGGGAAGCACTGGTTCCGCGCCGTAGATTTCCTTGTATTCCTTAACAAAAGCCTGAATATCCGGATCGTCAAGGTCAGTAAGATTTACAAAATAAGCTCCGTTGACCGCATCTCCCCCAAGGTCTATGATGTCAGGGCTCCCCCAGTTATCCGTTCCAAGAAGAACAGCTTTTATACCAAGGTCACGTGCCTGTTTAGCAGCCATGGCCGCCTCTTTCTGGCTTGTCGGAATAAATATTACATCGGGCTCCTGCTCCTTAATCTTTCCCAACTGCGCCCGATAATCAAGTTCCTCAGTTCTGAACGCCTCTTTCGCCACTACTTTTCCGCCCTTTTCGGCGAACGCCTCCTCGAAGTACCTTGAAAGCCACTGCCCATAGTCGTCTCCGACATCGTATAGTATAGCCGCTTTAGTCGCATTCAAATCATCAACCGCAAAACGCGCTGCCACTGTTCCCTGATATGGGTCTATGAAACAAGGGCGAAAAGCATACTGAAGCAGCTGTCCGGTTTTCTGGTCGATAGTAACGTATGGGTTTGTGGCAGTAGTGACGATCATCGGAATTTGCGCGCGTTCATAAACCGGAGCGGAAGCTATAGCTCTTCCGCTCTGGGCAGGGCCGATAACAGCTATAACTTTGTCTGCAACAAGTCTTCTTGCAACATTAACGGCTTCAACGGTATCATTACGATTATCGTAACGAACTATTTCTATTTGCTTGCCAAGAAGGCCACCCTCAGAATTCATCTTTTTGACCAGCATATCGATTGCATTGGCCTCAGATTGCCCCCACATTGACGCTCCGCCGGTAAGCGAGACCGTATGCCCTATACGCACAACTTCCGCCGCAAATGCAGCCCCTGCAAAACTAAGGGTTAACATTATCGAAAAACAAAAAATAACAAACTTTTTCATTAGATACACTCCCTTCAAGAATTTAGTATATTATACCTTACTTAAATGTTCCGGTATTACATCTCCTTCTAACAAATCCTCATAACTTTGACGTTTTACTATTATTTCAGCTTTTCCATCCCTGACAAGGATAACGGCAGGTCTCCTCATACGATTATAGTTATTCGCCATGGAAAATGTGTAAGCACCGGTATTGTAAAAAACTACTACATCTCCGCGTTCGGGCTCGGGCAATTTTATCGCTTCTATCAGGGTATCCCCGCTTTCGCAGCAATGCCCGGCAATCGCAAACTCCCGGCTCCCTTCCGCGTCAACTTTGTTCGCAATGACCGCGTTGTATTTTGCTCCGTAAAGGCACGGTCTCGGATTGTCATACATTCCTCCGTCAACATTTATCCACACACGGTCTTCGGGAGAATGTCCGGTTTCCTTGACGCTTTCGACGGAATAAAGTGTGATACCGGCTTCTGAAACGATCCATCTTCCGGGTTCGATCATGACTTTTGGCATGGGCAGCCCAAAACGTTCGCAATCCTCTGTTATCTTTGTCATTATCGGGTCGGTAAAATAAGCGATTTCAAGCGTTTTTACATCGGGAGACGGCGCCGTTCCCAAACCTCCCCCAATATCCAGCTCCCGGGTTTCAAACGCAATTGAGTCCCTAAGCTGTTTAATGTTATTTATCAT
Organism: Synergistaceae bacterium; assembly: GCA_009784305.1. Classification (GTDB taxonomy): domain Bacteria; phylum Synergistota; class Synergistia; order Synergistales; family Aminobacteriaceae; genus WRNQ01. Next base: position 7,209 of record WRBZ01000022.1, on the reverse strand, counting down.
CACTTCGGCCGACTTGATATGGGAATTTGGTTCAGAAATCATCGAACCGACGTGGAAATGGAATCCGTACAGGTCCAATTGCGGATGAGAGACCGCAAGTTTCACCGCCTGCTCCAGATTATCTCCGATCAGTGATATGCCGAACTTTCCCCCGGTATGAGACGTCCGCATTGCCACATGAGTATCGGGATCAACCCCCGTCGCCACACGTATCAGGATTGGCGCGCGAATTCCCAGTTTGCCCGCGATATCCACTACTTGTGATATTTCCGGTATGTTATCGATAACTATCCTGCCAACTCCCCGTAAGAGCGCTTCTGTTATCTCCTCATCGGACTTGGCGCTGCCGTGAAGCAGAGTCCTTTCCATGCTAAAGCCGGATTTATACGCAGTATAAATCTCTCCGCATGAAACCAGGTCAAGCCCGAATCCTTCCGATTCAATTATCCTCGCCATAGCCATCGTGAGGAAAGCCTTACCTGCATAGTACGCATCAGTATTTTCCCATTTATCGAGAAATTTTTCCTTCACCTCACGGCAGCGCGCGCGTATTATATCCTCGGACAAAACATAAAGAGGAGTTCCAAATTTTCGGGCCAATTCTATTACGTCGCACCCTCCCCAGGTCAAATTGCTCATAATATGCTTGGCCTCCCTATCGAAAAATACTTAAAACCGTTTCTCTTCATTTCCGAAGGCGAATATTGATTTCTGCCATCGAATATAACGGCTCCATTTAAAAGAGCCTTCAATCTTTCAAAGTCCGGTTGTTTATAGATATCCCATTCGGTGAGCAGCACAAGCGCGTCAGAGCCGTTGACAGCGTCATATTGATCGTGAACGTATATGACGTTAGGCAAATCTCCAAGCGCTTCATGCGTTTCTTCAATGGCCTTCGGGTCATGAGCCCGAACCGCCGCGCCACTCTCTGCAAGAGAACGAATCAAAGCCTGCGCGGGAGCATCTCTGACATCGGAAGTCTTGGGTTTGAACGCAAGCCCCCATAATCCTATAGTTTTACCTCTTAAACCATCCCTCCCGTAGTATTTTGAGATCATTGAAAATAGCACTGTTTTCTGAGATTCATTGACATCCTCGACCGCCTGTAAAATTCTTGGGAAATACCCTTCCTTGCTGGCAAAATCTTTGAGTGCGCGGACGTCTTTGGGGAAACACGAACCTCCGTAACCGCATCCGGCGCGCAGAAAAGGATAACCTATGCGATTGTCGGAGCCTATTCCGACTCTTACCTTTTCTATATCCGCCCCTACATAATCGCAAATGTTCGCTATTTCATTCATAAAGGAAATCCTCGTCGCCAACATCGCGTTCGCCGCATATTTGCTCATTTCAGAGGAACGTATATCCATAAAAAGCAGTTTTTCAGGGGGCAGGAAATTATAAAGCTCCTTCATCAATTCTGCTGCCCTCTCAGAATCTGTCCCAACTATCACACGGTCAGGCTCAAGAAAATCACGGACAGCGCTGCCCTCCCTTAGAAATTCCGGGTTGGAAACCACATCGAAATATATTTCCTCGTTTAATTTTCTGGCATTAAGTTCTTCTGATATAAGGTTCCTTACCATCTCGCAAGTATTGACCGGAACGGTGGATTTCACTACAACAATGAGAGCTTCTTCGACAGACCTGCCTATAGTCCTTGCGACTTCCTGCACATAGGAAAGGTTTGCGGAACCATCAGAATTTGACGGAGTGCCAACCGTAATAAAACAAATTTGTGAACCTTTTAGAGCCTCCGGAATGGACGTCGTAAATTCAAGCCTGCCAGCCTCAGTATTGTTGCAAATTATCTCCGAAAGCCCCGGCTCATAAAAAGGTACTTCGCCTTTTTTCAGCTTATCAATTTTTTGAGTTTCTTTGTCGACGCATCTGACATTATTGCCAAATTTTGCAAGGCAAACACCGGTCACCAAGCCGACATAACCTGTCCCCACAACTGTAAGCCTCATGAATTAGTCTCCATCATCATTACTTAGTATTTTTGAACGGCGAATCTTGTTTGTATATGCAAAAGAATTCTCAAACATGATTATTAGAATTCTTTTGCTCCTGAAGAACGTACTCATCAATAAAACTTGCCTCAGCCTCAACAGAGTTTTCAGGCTGGCAATACGACAAGGAATGAGAAATTGATTCCGGCTCCGGAAGAACAGGTTCGTCAATAAATTCCACTTCAGCTTCAATCCCTATGCTTCTGCAAATGGATGTAAGAATATTTTTTGCGTTTTCATTCGAACGAGCTAAAAGTTCGCCGGAACTTGCTTCTGCCTCAACATCGAGAATGTTTGCCGCTATGGATTGGTTCTGATCATCTAATAACAGGGGATTGAAAATACCTGAACGCTGATCGTATACATCTATACTTTTCATATCCGCCGTTACATCCAAGATCCTGCTGTAAGGCAGCGTGATTTTAACTTTTCCGGAAACATACTGCGTAATACTGGCTTTTGACAAATCCGTTCCAACTGCAATATTTCCTGAATACTTAAGAATAAACTTTTTATGGGTTCCAGGTAATTGAAAGCCAAACAGCGAACGAAAATCCTCATACGTGACTATTGAATGAAAGTTTTGGCGAAGAGTGGCAAGATCACTAACTTCCTGAATACCATTCATGAGCACGGAAGATATATCTTTAACCGAAGCCTTGCCGCGTCTCAGCACGTACACATTTATCCCTATCGATATCGCAATAATAGTAATCAAAACCAAGATAATAAAAGCTGTCAAGACAAATCACTCTCCTTAATAATATTTGCCGCAATCGCGCGCACTTCTCCAATCGGCATATCATATTCCGCCGCTATACGTTTAAGGTCATCATGTTCCGGAGTAACTCTCAATACCCTATCCCCCAACCTCGAGCTCTTCATTCTGATTAATCCGTAAGGGGTATCAACTTCTTCCGTCCGCCAAAAAAGTTTGCTCCGGGAAACTACATTATATCTTACCCCCTGCGTAGTCGTATGACGCAGTATTATTTCGGCTGCTGTTTCTTTATTTTCAGGAGGTACAAGGCAACAGAATTTCTGCGCCGGCCTGTTCTTTTTCATAAAAATAGGTTCCATCCAGACATCAAGGGCGCCGTTTTTAAATAGCTTATCCATTGCCGGAAGATAATCCTGCGGCATCATGTCATCTATATTTGTTTCAATCAAAACGCAAAAGTCATTATCGCAAGATTCTTCTCCTGACTCTATCAGAACAACCCTGAGAACGTTCGGGATATCCCTGCTCACTTTTTTCCCAACCCCATAACCCGCAAATACTACTTTTCCGGAAGGCATGGATGAGAAAGCAGAAGCAAGAATCTTTATAAGTAGTGCTCCTGTCGGGGTCGTTCGCTCCATTTCCTCTCCTATTGAGAAAACCGGTAAGCCTTTTAAGAGCTCCAATGTAGCCGGAGCTGGGACTGGAAGTATTCCATGAGCGCAATTAACGGTTCCTGATCCAACATTGATGTTCGAAGATATCACCCTTGGCCATTTCAGAAGATCCATCAGGATAAACGTCCCCGCAATATCCACTATGGAATCAATAGCGCCCACTTCGTGAAAATGTACTTCATCTACGCTTATACCATGAACTCTTGCCTCGGCTTCCGCAAGGACGGCAAAAGCATGTATGCTTTCCCTGATCACGCGTGAAGGCAAAGTACTGTTTAAAAATATTTTCTCGATATCGCTAAAATTCCTGTGAATATGATGGGGAGAATCCTCAGATAAAACATGCGCTTCACAATCATCGTATACACGGAACGATACTCCTGAAATTCCTCCCCTCGCATCATTCTTCAGTTCTATGCAATAGCTTTCGAGAGGCATTTTAGAGAGCTCTTCCCTGAACCTCCGTTCTGCGGTTTCAGTTCCGACTGCGGAAGCCAGGAGAGAGAACAAAGCTGCAACCATCATATCACCGGCAGCGCCGGCATAGGCATCAATGTAAATGGTCCTCAATCTTTTCCACCCCCAAAATCCAAATCAAGGTTTCGGTTCGAGAGTTTTTTACTGCGCATATAAGAATTCCCGCCAAAGAATATATCTTTAGTCCCGGTTGCTTTCTTTTCTTTTTCTTCATCTATAATTCTTTCTTCGCTCCTCCCGGAAGGCACAGCGTCATGTGTTAAAAACTTGAGTCCGCCTTTACTCTCACAGGTTATGATTGGGCGAAGCCCGCTATCACAAAAATCTGCTACTTCTTTTACTTCAGGGACATATACGGATCTGTCCTGCTCACAGGCATAACTGATATCCCTGCCAAAACCGATTTTTTCCAAAAACTTCGCATGGACTGCGGTTCGTATGTTATGTTCAAAAGAACCCATAGAATTCTTCCATGCATTAAGCGCGATGACAGCTCCGTCTGACATAACGCAATCCGGCAAAAAGCCGCAGAGTTTTTCAATTAACAGCCCTGCGCATATAGTATCATCAACACCCGGTCGTCCCAAGCGCCCTGCGCATAATATGCCTATATGGCGACCTTTTGTAATGGCTGAATCCAACGCGAATAAAGCATTTCTGGCGCATACGATATAAACGGCTGCACCGGTTGAAACCGCCTTAAGTATAGCTTTCGTTCCGTTAGTTGTAGCCATGATGGCTGTTGGTCTCCTGCTCGTCATTTGCTCATCGATTTCGAGCGGGGAGTTTCCTGCGTCAAACCCATCCGGAGGGACAGAATTTTTTTCTCCCATAAGCAGAGGCAGATAACCCTCTTTGAGCATCCTTTCCTTAAGCGAAAGAGCCGAGTCAATCGACATTTCCGGATATAATTCCTTTCCTCCGCGCTCAAACCAGGAAACAATGGTCGTGCTTGCCCTGAGCAGATCCAAAACCAGCCATACATCAACTGTGGGCAGAGGTTCGCTTAACGAAAGCGCCGCCTCTATCTCAAACATTTTGTTTTTTAAAGAAGAGTTACCTTTTATCATTAGCAATACTCACTCTCCGTAGGAAAAACTTTTCGGTATCATATAATTTAATTATAGCAATTTTTTTGCGGCTTTGTATCGTCTTAATAATTCTTCCTTCAACCTATTTGGCATGTTTGGGTTTTCGGCTATCAGTTTCTCGCTGAGCCCGGCTGTCTTTGCCCACAATTTCTCGTTTTCATAAAGCCCAAGCAAGCTGAACTCAACATGAGACCTCCACTCAGAGTCGGGATATATCTTAATAAACCGCTCAAGGCAGCCAATCGCTTCATTTACATTCGGCTCATCAAAACCATCCAGGTGAAGCTGGGAAAGTTTCCACAGGGCTTCCTGCGCAAACTCGGTACTTGAACATTCTTCCGCCAATTTTCTGTACAACATGGCTTTTGCCGCTGGGTCATCAACGTTCCTTATCTCAAAGAGTATTTGTTTTGCCATTTCTTCTTTACCGATATCATTCAAACTTGCTGAAGTTGATTTATCGCCTTGATCAGCATCATTCCCCGCACTCATGACAACAGCAGCCATATTCAGGGCGAAGCTTATAAATACAACGCTTATAAACAGTAAAAGTTTAGGTCTCATTACGCACACCTACTCTCAAAAATAGCAGCTCATATTATGAGCTGCTATCTATTATACACAAAACCAACTTATTTTATGCTAATAAATTATATCAAGCGGAGGGAAAACTATTCCTTGCAGGATTCGGTATGCTTCGGTATCATTAAGTTCTTCTCTTCCAATCGCGTAGTCTATCGCCATTTTGCCGGAGTAATCCATTTCTTTGGAGTCAGCCCCATATCTCAGTAGAGTTGTTATCATTTCAGCGGAGTTCTTGTGTGCCGCCAGCATGAGCGGTGTAATACCGTTTTCGTCCTTCGCGTTCACATCAGCCCCCGCGTCAATGAGAATCGCCGCTAATTTTGGAATGTTGCCAAACGCCACCAACATGAGCGGTGTTTTTCTGCTGGCAGTTTGCGCGTTTACATCCGCCCCCGCGTCAATAATGACTGATAATACTTCCGAATTTGAGTTGTTGCTTGCCGCTATCATAAGAACCGTATATCCGCCTGCATTCTTCGAATTTACATCCGCACCCGCCTCAATGAGAGCTTTTATTACTTCCGGATTAGAGTTCCATTCCGCTGCCAGCATTAGCGATGTATTTCCGTTTACATACTTCGCGTTTATATCCGCACCCGCCTCAATAAGAGTTCTTGTTATTCCAGAATTCGTATTCCATTCCGCCGCCAATATAAGCGGTGTGCTTCCATTTACATCCTTTGCGTTTATATCCGCACCAGCTTCAATAAAAACTTTTATCACTTCCAGATTGGAGTTATCCCATGCCGCAAACATAAGTGGCGTAATTCCAACAATATTCTTCTCGTTTACATCCGCGCCAGCCTTAATTAGGGCTGACAGCACTTCTGGATTGGAGTTTTTCCACCCTGCAAATGTAAGCGGCGACATTCCATTTTCCGTTCGTGCGCTTATATCAGCACCGGCTTCTATGAGGGCTGTTATTACTTCAGGGTCAGGGTTGTCCCGCGCCGCTGCCATAAGTGGTGTATACCCTTTAAAATACCTGTCATTCGCATCCCTTGCATTCACATTTGCCCCGTTTACAACAGCATCCTTGATTTGCTGCAAAGAACCTGCTTTGCATAGTTCCAGGAAACCGGGATCGCTCATCGCGGCAAACGCTACTTTTGAAAGCAGCAAACACATGAGATAACAAAAAAAACAAACGGTAAATTTTACACTCCTAATAAGATTCACTCCTCCCAACACTTTTCGCGATATTTTCACAAACGATTAGTCCACTATATAATAACTTCCCTTCCGTTTTCATGCCTCAAAGCGAGGCGCACCTCATCGAAAGAAAGCTCTCCAAGCTTCATTCTGCTGCATCTGGTACGTGAGATCTGGTCAATTTTATGAGAGTCGGACGATCTTATGAATGTCCTGTCCGGATATTTCTCATACCATCCGGTTATTTCACTTTCGGCTACCAGCGCCGATAGTTCTATGGCGCTGCATTGAAACTCGCCCGGCAACGGCCCTAATACTGTCTCATATGAAAACGACTGCTTGTCAATATGAGCCATGATTACAATACATCCATTTTTCAGAGCCTCGGAAGAAATCTCATCCACAGTCCGCATTGCTCCCTGTATCAAAAGCACTTCTTCATGGTCAAGAATATTATTGTCCTTATCCACGATAAGCTGATAACCGAACTTGTT
>WRBZ01000021.1 GCA_009784305.1 Synergistaceae bacterium | reverse complement strand
GTTCTCCCCGAACATGAGGAACCCCGCCCGGAGCAGGCGCCCTTCCGATTTGGCGCCTATGCGCTCCATAAAGCTGTCATTATCGAGTAAATCCCATTTTGAGAGGCGGTGTTTCTCACTGTAGAATTTCCTGTACCTTTCAAGAGCTTCAAGATCAATGGAAGATTCGTAAAATAATTCGAGCCTCTTATCATCACGATGAATATCAACAGAATCTTTTGCCATCATCGACGCAATATTTTTCCTTAAAACAATACTTCTTCCGTCAAAATAATGATAAACTCCATACTCGGGGTCTGAGTTTATGTAAACTGGGCGTTCTGTCCAAGGAGCAGGGGCTACCTCTATTTTGAGGATATCCTTTCCGTTCTTCCGTATTATATTCATGGCATTTATTGTATTGACGCTTATTCTTGATTTGTCCTCTATCAATTCTTCAATCAATAACCTGGTTTCTGATATTGATGGCAATCCTTCGACAAAGACGGAACCGTCGGGCGCCCGGGCAGCCCCTATTATTACAGTCCCTCCCTCAGTGTTTGCCTGAGAACAAAAAACAGGCAGCAAAATCTCAGCGAGATTCTCTCCCTGTGCCATTTCAGCCGGGATAAAACAGGTTTCAGCATCGCAATCGAAAAGTTCCGTCATGGCGGTATATAAAACCTCCTTTGAAAGTACATTAAATTCTAACATCAACATGCTAAATTTATGATAACATTTATGGGATAACTTTTGATTCATAAAATGCAAGGGGAAGATTTATTTTGGGACTGGACATAAGCAAAAAGCAAAAAAAACTGAATACTGCAGCGGAGCTGGAAGCAACTCTCGTTCCAGCATATATATTAATACCGCTTTGGCTTATAGCCCTTACTCTCCCCAACCTTATATATTCCGGTACTAGATGGTACGAGACGCTTCACCTGACAAAATGGCTGGTTTGCGGAGCGTCGGTTGCTTTAGCCGGATTGGTAGCGGGATGTAGATTGACATATCTCGGAAATAAAAGATTAGCGTTCAAAACTGATGGATTTGCTGTTTTATGGATTGTTCTTTTCGTCTATCTTATGATACAGCCGCTTTGGGGAAACATAAAGTCAATTTCTTCATTTGTTCAGGAATCATTTTGCTTTGTTGCCGTTATAGGATTCTACATAATGTCCCTGAACTCCTTTCCGTTGAAAATCGTAAGGCCGTTGATCTGGCTCGCTAACATAAACGGAGCGATAAACGTGCTGTTCGCTGAAATCCAGACAAGATATTGGGTAGAGGGAGTATATGTCGGTTCCAGTTGGTGGGAGAAATATTTTGATACTATGGAGAAATGCTCTGAGACTATATGGAATTGGCTGCAATCAATTTTTCCGACCCTTGGAGATTTCACAGGGAATTGGCTGCAAATAATTTTGCCGACCCCGGGAAATTACATAGGGAATACAGGCCAGCAAAACATGTTCGGATTGTGGCTGGCAATATGCGTAATGAATTCAATCTATCTTTTTGTAGCATACGCGACGCTGCCTTCAGGTAAAAAACGACCATGGCCGGTAACGCTTCTTAATATACTCTTCCTTTTTATCAACTGTTATGGGTTATGGGCCAGCACGAGCCGTTCCGCCATGCTCTCACTCATGGTCGGCCTTATCATTCTTACCGTTATGTTTTTACGCCTCAAAGCTGATATGGCATTCATAAAAAGAATGTTTGCGGTGACAGTTATTTTTATAATAGCGGTGATAGCAAGCTACATGTATAGCCCTGAAAGATTTGGGATTAACATTGGGAAAACTCTTGATATAATCCAAAACGCCGAAACGATAGGCGGACGGAGCGGCATATGGGCAACTTCAAGAGCCATGTTCACAATGTATCCAAGCGGAGTGGGATTAGGACAATATAAATGGCATTACCTCGAAGCGCAGCGCAGGATGTTCGATAATTATCCCAACGCAGAATGGCAGTATACACACTGGGCGCACAATGAATTTTTACAGTGGTTCTGCGAAGCCGGAGTCATAGGCGGGACAATAATGGTTCTTATGTTGTTATGGTGGTTCATTTCTATTGTAGCAGCTTTTAAAAAGAGAAAAGAAGTATCCTCAGAGGCTATCTGGGCAAATGCTCTGATAGGATTGCTTTTATTCAACGCTTTCTGGACGCGCCCATTCCACAGAATAGAAAACATCCTTTGGATGTCTTTGGCATTTGCTATAGCCAACAGGGAGATGCTGTTTCAGATTCCCAGAATTAGCATTTTTGAAGTTAGGAAATTCTTCATGAGATTTGTTATTGGAGTGTTATTTGCAGCAATATCGATTGCTGGAATTTTATATCTTTCAAGCGGCATGTACGGAGACAGGCAAATAAGGCTGGCTTTATCGACCAATGACGCAATGGCACAGAGAGCGCTCTTGATGACAGCCCAAAAGCATATGATGGTAAAGCTCGAAGCTGAAAAACAGCTTGCATACCACTATATATCTTACGCAGAGGCTGTGAAGAATGAAAACGTCCTTATGGATGGACTTCAACGATTGATGGAATATTTCAAAAAGGAACCGCATACTCAGGAATTGAATGTTTTATTGAATTGGGGACAAAGACTTCAGAATATGGAAGTTTTGGAGTATCTTACGGGATACTTTAAGCCGGGATCGTTTACAATCAGACAAGTACCTGCTGAGGTGCCACCTCAGGAGATTTCGAAATGATTAACTTGATATAGGCAGTTATTGAGAGTAATATATAATGAGTTTTAAACGAAACAGAGGTTTTACATTAATTGAAATTTTGTTGGTCGTAGCAATAGTAGGAGTTATAGCTACTGCCGCCATAGCGCCGCTTGTTTATACCGTAATTCGCGTGGTGGAAGCGGAAGAGCAGTATAATGATGAGGAAGCCTTACATCGCGGGCTTTCCCTTATAGTTAAGGATATTTCCGAAATTATGAGAACCGCAAGAGATCCTCTTATTCGTACTACAAAAAAAGGAATTCTCGGATTTGGGGATGATTATTGCATTATCATAGCAAGCACAGCGCCGGCGCGCCAGAATTTATCGGCAGGCAGCGTGGTGTACCGTATCATGAGAAAGAATATGTTTTTTAGTCTGCCTGAAGGTTTGTACAGATGGGTAGTCCCTCTAAAGCTACCGCTCGATATCGATCCTGAAGAATTGAAAGAAGACGAAGCTCAGTTAGTTCTTACGGGTGTAACCGATATGAAAGCGGAGATACTAATACCCCCCGATTGGTCAGAGGAGGCATACAACGGAGCCTTGCCAGCTGGAATAAGAATAACGCTCGCAAGGGGAGAAAAGAAGGTTGAACGGGTTGAATGGTTACTGAAATAGGGAACGCTGGATCGGGAATAAGGATGCGAAAGCGTTATAGCAGCAAAGGTTTCATTCTTGTATCGGTGTTATTGCTGTGTGTTATGCTTGTCGCAAGCGCTACAGCTTATGCATGGTTTGCAAGGACACAAGTAAAGACGGTCATTCAGGATAAATCGACTTTACAAGCGCGCAGCGTAGCGTTTTTATTGGTACGGGAGGCTATTAGAGGACTTAAGCTTGATACAAACAAATTTGACTCGCCTCTTGAAGAATGGTTCCAGCCGATGCTTATCCCGCTTGATAGTTATGGCATTGCGAATGTTGTATTAAAACCGCTTGATAATAAGATCCCTTTGCAGCATCTCTTTTTACCTGACGGAACGACTCTTCGCAACGAAATGAAAGACTTATGGGAAAAAATATGGGTTGAGCTTGGAGAAAGAACTACCCTTCCGGCAAAAGTGCTTGATTATATCGACAAAGATACGATTTCAAGACCTGGGGGAAGGGACGGGCCGGGCAACCTGAACCGTAATTTGCTCGATGTTTCTGAATTGCTGGGAATGGAGGAGATGACTCCGCAGATTCTTTACGGGGAATATCCGAAATTTGGGCTTGTCGATTATTGCACAATGTGGTCAGATACAAAAATAAACATTAATACTATTGAACCTCATTTGCTTGCTCTTTTGAACGGCCTTAACAATAATTTAGCGGAGGAAATAGTTAAATTTCGCGAAAAGAAAGAAATAGCATCGCTTGACGACTTAAAAGGAATTCCATCTTTCCCGTCAAGGGCGCTTCCGTATTTGATGAATTTAGTTGGTTTTACAAGCGCATACTATAGTTTGAAAATAGAGCTGATCAGCGAAGATTTCAGTTCCGTAAGGTATTTTGATATAGTGATCCATAAACCCACAGGGCGTATTTTAAGATGGGAGGAAATGTAATGCCCAATTATGAAAATTTAAAACTATTCCGGATCATCGAAAAAGATGTGAAGCAAATTGATGCTTCGGATAAAAGAAGTTCAAGATCCCCACAGAAAGCATACCTTGTTCCGTTCAAGATGCTTTCCGTTTCCGGGTTCAAATTCCCTTTTTCAAACCCCGTCAGGATCAGGGAAGCAATAAAACTCCAAACCGTTTCCTATTCCAGCGGAAGCTCTATTCAGATTTTCCCCGTTCATGTCAATAGAAGCTCAAAGGAAACTTCGGGTTTTTCGTTCTTTCTTCCTGACAATGAACTTACAGAATTTGAAGAAATCACGGAGAATACATCTGCTCCCGTATTTCCAGCACCGTTGTCGCTGGCTTCTTCTGTCAACGGAAACGGAATAACCGTTTGGACGGACGAAAAGAATATATGCTCGGTCGTATGGCGTTCCGGCATTCCTGAGCTCTACCGCTGGCGCGTAAAGAGAGAATCAGCCATTGACTCTGAAATCAACTGGCTGAAAAAGTATTGCGAAAGTAAAGAAATAGAGGAAAATAGAGATGTTTTCGTCTTTGACGCGGAAAATGACTCGGGCAACTTTCTTTCGATCATGGAGAAAAGCTTTGCTTCTTTTCCGTGGCTGAGGGAAATAAATCTGTCACGGGGAGTTATAAACAGCGTAATGATCCTGGAAAGATTTGTGCGTTTCGCCTCAAAAGCGGCTGTATGGCTGACTATTTTCGGGATAATATTCGCAGCCGGAGCCTGGTTGAATTATTCCATGATTTCCAAAGCATTGGCGGATGTAGGAAACAGATCCGAAAAGCTGTACAGGGAGGCTTTCGATAAAGAAGGCAGAATAGTGGACGCCGTGAGTCAGGCAAGAGGGAGGATAAACGCGCTTCAAGGCTCGGGGAAGACGGGCAAAGCTTTGAGCGAAGCTTTGTCGGATCTTGGAATTCCCTGGCGGAACAATACGATAAAAATTACAATAGACTCGATGAGCTATAATACTGAGAGAGCTGAACTCGTGGGATCAGCGGTGGATATGGCGACGATCCAGAGTTTCAGGACCTCTCTCGCTGAAATGGGCAGATCTGTCCAGTTGGGAGACGTCTCGCAAATCCCCGGAGGCGGATTTAGGTTTAATCTTGTGATCAGATGGGAATAGATTATGAATAAAATTGATATGCGCATGATATATTCATTGATAAAAGGAGAAATCCCGGGAGCCAGAAAAACGCTGTTGTTTGTATTAGCTGCGATTATTCTGGGATGCGCCGGTATGTATTACACATCAAGTGCAACACGTATAGAACAATCATATAAACTTCAACATGGTCGTCTTGTTACATTGAACGAACTTGCTGTACAATATAGGCAGCTTGTAAGAGAACGCGGCGCTGATATTAAAACCGCAGCGGAAGATTTGATCCCCGTTTTCTCCCACATAGTGGAAGAAGCAGGGATGCGGGATCGATTATTACAGATTTCCACGGTATCGCGCGGAATATCGGTGCAAATGGATAGACTGTACGCGGAGGATCTTGTTACGATACTAAACGGGCTAAGTATGTACGGAATACGGGTTTTTTCGTCAGAACTCAGAGCTATGCCGTATCAGGATAAGCGCCTTTTTATATTTCAAGCTGTATTGGAGGCTGAGAATTGAAAATACTTAAATTATTAATGAAATTGCTTTTATTTATAGTTGGAGTGCTGGTTTCCTTATGGTTACTCATGCCGTGGGGGAAGGTCGGTGAGTATGCCGTGTTATCAGCGGAGAAAATAGCATCGTCCAAAGGATTTAATACTCAGCACTCGTCAGTTAGCGGATCTTGGAGAGGCCCAAATATTATAGTAAATGATTTCACTTCAAAAATGGCGCTTGGAGGAGGAGAATTTAAAACTTTAAGTTTTACCCCGTCCTTTCCTCAATCAATGATCCAACTTGCACCTGTTATGTCAATTTCCTTTACCGGCGGCAAACTATCGTTTCCCGGAGGGATCGATGCGGATATTGGTTCAGGAAATGTCGAAGTATCGTATAAAAATGGGATACTCTTTATAAGAAACCTGAAAAACACTGGAGAACTCTCATTTGATGGTAGTATAGCAATAGACATAAACAGCACAAAAATTGATCACGCCGACTTGATGATAAAATCGCCGGAAAGCATTGAACAATCTCTGGATTCAATGAAATCCATGCTCCCTTTGACTCAGGAGTCAAATGGGCAATGGAGGTTAAGGAGGGATAAATAATGAGCAGGTTTAACAGTTTTTATAATAATTATAGTTCAGGGCGTAATACTTTTAGAAGCGGCGCTGCAAGAGTTTCACTTTTATCGCTGATTTTTGCAGTGGTAGGATTTTTTATGCCGTTATTATTGGGCTTAGCAGCAGGTTGGTTCGGCGTTATTTTTGTAGAATACACCCTTTCTCCCAAGAGCGCTGAATTACAGCTAAACATGGCGGCAAACATAGCCGCCGCTCAAATTAAAGTTGACACGGATAATGGATTGAACGATTTTTTGAGCGCAAACCCGTTCTCGGTAAGCCCATTTCCGGTCGCAACCACTAATGTTGTGGAGCAGGTAAGAGAAGTCAAAACTGAGGTAAAAAATTCTTTTGCCGAGGCAACGTTAACGGGAACATTCCCTGCAATAGGAGCCTGGATACAGGATAATCTGAATGATAAAGTAAATTTTGTTCCAGTCGGGGAAAGTTTCGATGATTATATACTAGCTGAGGTATTATATGACAGAGCGATATTTCAGGACGCCGAGGAAAATAATGTGACAAAATTCCTATATCTTGCCGTTGAAACTCCCGTTAGCAGACCTATGGCCAATGTTCCAGCTCCAAGAACTCCCCAGCCCCAGGCAAATCAGCAGGTAACGGCTGCCGTAATGGGCGGTCAGGAGGGAACAATAGACAGGGAATTGATCAACAATCTATTGATGAATCCATATGACGAAATGAAGAAATTCAGAATCCGCCCGAAATTTGAGGGAACCGAATCTTTAGGGATAGAAGTTCAGTGGATCCAGAACGACAGTATACTTGCAAAACTTGGAGTTGCTAAAAATGACGTCATAAAATCAGTAAATGGAATACCAATTAAGAATATGGGAGATATTGCAAACGCTATAAATTCATTGATGAACGGGTCTCGTTTTGATGTTGCGGTAACGAGGGGAAACGCACCGATTGATCTTTCGTATGTGGTCAGATAAAAGGAAAATTGTATATTGCTGAAAAGAAGTAAAGGCTTTACACTATTGGAGGTATTGGTTGCGGTTGCAATACTGGGTCTTGTTGCGGCAGGTTCGTTGCGATTGATGATTATTTCATCAAGAACCCTCATAGAAGTTGATGAAACAAGGGAATTGTTGAATGAAACGCGTAAAATCCAATTGGATTTTATAACAGATGAAACAAAACCAACGAGCGGAACGGAAGGCAAATACAAATGGGATACAAAAGAAGGCTCATGGTCTATGCTTGATGGTCAGTGGGAACTAAAATACAAGGAACTGAAAGTGGAAACTGCAAATAGTGAAATTGTTCTTTATATGCCAATTTATTGAGGTGAGCTTATGAAAGTTTTTAAATATTTTATTTTATTTTTAATGATTTCCTGCATAACAATATGTTTCTCCTGTGCATTAAGTTTAGCCGCCGAACCGGAGAATAACGACGGTCCGGATGAAGAGCCGGCCTTGATACTTGCAGCTCAAAGAATGCGCAACGCAGGAGTTGTGCATTTCAATTTTTCAAATATTGATATTGCCAAATTCATAAGGTTTATGTCGGAGCTGCTTCAGGAAAACATCATCGTGCCTCCCGGTTTGACCGCAAAAATATCCCTTGTATCCCCAAAGCCGATACCATTGACAGAGGCGCGGCAGATAATGCTGTCGATGCTTTCGATGAACAACCTTTCACTCCAGGAAATGGGAAGCTATACCAGGCTGACAACTGTTCCCGGACCGGTTCTGGTTGAGAATGAATTTCGGGAAGGACGTGAAGGGCCTGGAAGGGGAGAACAAAACGTCACTCAACTGGTTCCTTTGAATTATGTAACGGCAGATTACGTTATTTCTGCAATTCAGCAGTCTACAGGACAGAATGTAACAGCTATGCCCATCGGGGCAGGGCGGGATATATTGCTTGGAGGCAGGGCGTCGGATGTACACAGAGCGATAAACATGATAAGAGGGCTTGATGTAGCGTCAAGTTTAAAACAAACAAAAACTTTCGCATTACAATTCGCTGATCCCACTACAGTGGCAGCCCAACTGAACGAATTGGTAAAAACCGGTTATCTTGCAGGGCTTACAGCAATGGCGGACGCACCAAGCAAGAAAGTAATAGTAGTAGCTGAAAGAGATATTTTAGAACGCGCGGCAAGGTTCATTAAAGAACTCGACATTGACATGAGAGATACGGACTTTCACATTTATAAATTAAAGAATGTAAATGCGAAAACCACTGCCGAGCAGATGAGCAGCATCCTGGCAGCTGCGGCTCGTATGCAGCCGGGCGCCGACGCTACGAAGCCTCCTCCAACCGTAGTCCCTGACCTGACTACGAACAGCCTCATTTTCTCAGCTAGCTGGGCGCAATTTGAATCTCTGAAAAAGATACTCGATCAAATAGATGTGCAGCCCAAGCAGGTGCTTCTCCGCGGGCTTATTGCGGAAGTGAACTTGTCTAACCTTGACCGCGCGGGAATAGACTGGTCAACATTCGGAGGAAATATCTTCGGAGACGCGGTATTTGGATCACAAATAAACCTTGGAGGCGGTGGAGTCCCAGGGACTTTTCTTGATTGGTTCAACAAGATAATGACCGATGAAGAGGAAGTTATTGATGCGCATGGAAATATCCGATATAAGACAGTCACCCATGCAGCCGCGTTGATGTATGCATATGTTGAATTGCTTAAACAGTTTGACGCGATAAATGTACTTTCAATGCCGCGCATAATGTGCATGGATAATCAGGAAAGCACCTTCCAGATAGGAGATGTTATACCGGTACTCAAAGGAACCGCGTCGGATTTATCCAATCCTAACGCTATACAAACCAATTATGATTACAAACCCACCGGTATAACACTAACGGTTACGCCGCAAATAAGAAGCGGAAACCTTGTTGCTTTGGATATAGTTCAAACGACTGAAGATGTAAAGAGTTCAGGCGCCACTCCCACTACACTTAAGAGAGAGATAAAAACTTCAGTTTTGGTATCAAACGGAGATACGGTCATTTTAGGAGGACTGGTGCGTGAAATGGAAACTACATTGAGGCAAAAAGTCCCCGGCTTTTCTTATATTCCGCTTATTGGCGGGCTTTTTTCCAAAACAATAAAACAGCATCAGAAAATTGATTTTATGATGTTCCTGACACCTTATATAGTTGAATCACCTGAACAAATACAGCCAATAACCAAAGGTATCGTGCTATCGGGCGATATGGGATTATCTGAAGCTGAACGCGCGGTGCAACTTCGGCTTGAGGAACTCTTCAGAAAATCACAACAAAAAAGATAAGTGCGGATGCAGGTGGATTCTTTTGGCAAGAGTTGAGCTTCTCAGTATAGTAAAAAATGTTGCGGGCATGTTGCCTGAAACGATGAGCCTTGACGTTCTCAGGAGCGCAAAAATCATGCCCATAAGCATAGAAGATGATGTGCTCAATGTGGCGGCGGCGTCATTTGACGCATACCCAAAAGCTCAATTGCTTGGAGCGGCAATGGGTTTGCCTGTAGAAACGGAAATATATCCGGAAAAGGAAATATTGGATGCGCTTCACGCCCTTTACGACATGCGAAGCGGCGTTGCCGACGAAGCCGCCAGAAACATGGAAGGAATAGACGATATTGATGACCTGTCGCGTGAAGATGTATTGAGCGACTCCATCGACGTTCCGGTTATAAAACTGGTGAACGGCCTTTTCGTTGACGCGATAAAACAGAGGGCAACGGATATTCATATGGAACCATATGAGAATGAAGTCTTTATACGTTTCAGGATCGACGGAGTTTTACAGGACAGGATGCGGCTGCCAAGAACGCATCAGGCTCCTTTGACGAGCCGTATAAAAGTTATGGCAAAAATGGACATAGCGGAACATTTTACCCCTCAGGACGGGCGCATCGGCATAACCGTAGGGGGAAGGTCGGTTGATATACGGGTTGGCCTTGTCCCCACCCAACATGGAGAACGGATAGCGATGCGAATGCTGGATAAAGGACACGGACTCCTGACGCTCGAAGACCTGGGAATGGAGGAGCAGGAACGTGATGTCATGAATTCGCTCATAGCAAATCCACATGGAATGATCCTTTTCACGGG
>WRBZ01000020.1 GCA_009784305.1 Synergistaceae bacterium | reverse complement strand
GCGCCGGCTCTCTTGAGCAATTCCGCGACCTCAGGGTTTGGATTGTATAGTTCTGCCAGCAGCAGCGCAGTGAATCCGTCGCGGTCCCTTGCGTCGATTACCGCCCCGCATTGAAGCAGCGCTTTTGTCACGTCCGGATTCCGGTTATACGCTGCAGCTATCATCAGAGCGGTTTGCCCTCTGTATGAGCCGCGTCTCCCTCTTGCTTCAAGAGCCGCGCCTTCCCTTACAAGGAGTTTTATTACCTCCGGATTCTTATTATATTGCGCCGCGTGCATCAACGCGGTGCGCCCTTCTTCATCGCGCGCCTCAATCGAAACGCCTGCGTGAATATAGCTTTTTACCAGCTCAGGGGTGCCCGTGGCGCAAATTTCAAAAAATGAGAGTGAAAAAATTATCGCAAGGGCAAGCATTATTTAGCCGCCTGTTTTACTTTCCCGTACCGGGTCCACATGACGGTAACCAAAACTCCTGAAATCATACAGACTATTGAGAGCGCCTTAAACGCTCCGACTTCTCCGATACGCGGGATTGCGAACCCCATGTACAGAGGAATAATAAACCAGCCTGTATCAATACAGAAATGGACTAAGGACGATAGTTTGGCGCGTAATTTTTCAGGAGCAAGATCTCCTATAAGTGAAAGATGCGCGGGGTATCCGTAACCCATTCCCACACCGAAAATCATCCCGCATATGGAGAATAAAGCATTGCTTGTCGCGTATGTGCTGAGAAAAAGCGATAGTGCCATGATGAAAAGCGACGGGCCGGCAAGGGCGTAGCGAGGGAAAATAGTGAAAACATTCTTCCCTAAAGTCCTTGCCGTAAAGGCTGCTATTGCTATGGATACGGCGAACGATGAAGGCACAAGCCCCAATGCTATGGCAAATGCAGGCAGATAAATGTTTGCCGCATCGCAAATGTTAAACAGCGCGTTTGAAGCGACTATTCTCCAAAAAGGAGTATTCTCGTAAAGCTCTCTCCACGTTCCCCACTTCTTATTCTCAGTGGCGCTTTTTACTTTATCAGGCAATGGAGGAAGTTTTATTGAGAGAATCAGACAGAGAACTGCCGTCATCATTGACAGGGACAGGAAAAGCTTTTCGAAAGATAATGACAAAAACAGGTCGGCCAAGGGTACCACAGTCACCAAACACGCGAGCGAGCCTATGGATATATACGCGAAAGTGACGCCGCGGGACTCCTCCGGAACGGTCAACGACTGATATGTGGTGAGCGCCACTATGAACGTTCCGAAAGAACAGCCCATGAGGATGCGAATCAACAAGAGCGGCGTGAACGATAGTGTAAAAAATTTTAACGCCGCCGCGAAAATGCAGATTGAGGCCGAGGTAATGAGGGTTATTTTTATGCCGGCACGTTCAGTTATAAATCCGCCAATAGGCCGCACAAGAGTCGTTGCCACATAAAAAGCTCCAACGAGGATACCGGTAAGCTCCTTGGGGAATCCGTTCAAATCAAGGTATACGGGCATGAAAAAATACGCGTTCGAATAACAATAAATTGCCCATGTAATCGCTATGAGATAAGCTATAAGCCGCATTCAATAATTCCCCATTTCACTTTCTTTACAGCAATTATAGCAAATCCGGAACTCTAATTCTTTACGAAATTACTCCTCCGCGCAGGGTCAATATTTTGTCTTTTTCCGAATTGATCAGTTCATTAAGCCATGTGATATCGTGAGAGGCAATTATAATAGTTGTCCCTTTTTCTTTGATTTTTGTCAAGACATTGTTCACAAGTATGGAACTATCTTCGTCAATGTTTGCGGTTGGCTCGTCGAGCAGCAGCACTTCAGGTTTGAGGGCAAGCCTTGCAGCCAGGGCAACCCTCTGGGATTCTCCCCCCGACAGCGCATACCATTGGCGACGGGCAAAAAGCTCAGGTTCAAGCCCTACGCTTGTCAGGGCTTCTTCCACTCTTGATTTAATCTCACCGTTCGGAATATGCCTCAGGCGAAGCCCGTAAGCGACGTTTTCAAAAACGCTTCTGCGTAACAGGAAATGTTCCTGTAAAAGCAATGTTACTTTACGTTTTTCATTCCTGCTTGGATTTATATTACCGAAAAATTTCAAAGTTCCCTCGTAAGGTTGCAAAAACCCAAGAGCCTTGAGCAGCGTGCTTTTGCCGCTTCCGTTGCGGCCAACGAACCCAACCGTGGATCCCCTCTCTATGGCGAGGTATGGTATATCGAGAGCTAATCTGTCCTTATATGAGCATCGCAAATTCTCAAGTTCGTATATCATTTGTCACGCCTCTTCGCAAAAGCCAGAAAAGTATTCAGGATGAGCGCAAGTGAAAGAAGAATAACTCCGAGCGCTATTCCTGCCGCAAATTCGCCCTTATTGGTTTCGAGGGTTATTGCCGTTGTTATTGTACGGGTCCGCCATTTTATATTTCCGCCAAGCATCATTGACACTCCGACTTCGGCGGTTATCCTTCCGCATGCGGTTACTGCCGCCGCTATGACTTGATACCTCGCTTCCCACAGCGTTGTCACAGCGGCTGAAAAGGCTCCTGCACCAAGGGTTAATAAAGTGAGGCGCAGCCTATTATCGAGCGATTCGATAGCATTTGCTGTGAGAGCTATAACTATGGGAAGAGCAAGAATCGTTTGACCAATAGCTATTCCTGGAATAGTGAAAAGTAGTTTGTATTGTCCTAATGGCCCTGCGTTTGATATGAAAGCGTAAACCAGAAGCCCCACTACAACCGTTGGAAGCGAAAGGCAGGTATCTACTATAGTTCGCAATATACTTTTCGTTGGAAAATTAAAATAGCCGAGAATGAATCCTAAAGGAAGGCCGATAAGGAGCGAAGCGCACATTGATAACGCAGTAAGCTCAAGCGTAAGTTTTACAGCGCTCCATACAGCTTCATCTCCGGAAAATATTAAATTTATACCCTGCAATAAACCGTTGTAGATAAAATCCAATTATATATTCTCCTAACTAAAGCCCCCCCTTTTGAAAGGGTGTGGCTGGAGGTCATAATATGCCCACTTTCAAAAGGGGGAAGTTCTTTTCCTACTCCTTGTTTTTATCTTCCGCGTTGGGGAAGAAGAGTTGCTTATCCTGAACCTTAAAGTCTGCTATTAGAGTTTGAGTCACCGGTGATATTAACCAATCCGTAAATTTTTTGGCAAGTTCATGATTAGTCTTAGGATGTTTTTCAGGGTTTACCGTCATTATGCTGTATTGATTATATAGCGACTCGTCCCCTTCAACGAGTATCACAAGCTCCGGGCTGCCTTTTGACTCATAGGTTATGTATGTGCCTCTGTCTGTAAGGGTATATCCTTCTCTTTCAGCCGCTATAATTATTGTCTGAAGCATTCCCTGTCCGGTAGCAAGGTACCATTGCTCTTTGTCAGGAACCTGTATGCCGGCGTGTCCCCATTGCGCGAGCTCGGCACTGTGTGTCCCGGATTTGTCCGCGCGGCTTGCGAATACCGACCCGGAATTTGCTATTTTATTGAAAGCTTCCGCTGTTGAAAGCCCTTTTATCCCCGCAGGGTCATTTTTCGGTCCTATTACAATATAATCGTTATACATGACATACTTGCGATAGACTCCGGCTCCGCTTGCTTCAAATTTATCCTCTGCCGCGGGGTCATGGGTTAAAATAATATCGACGTCCCCATTTTCGCCATGCTTGATTGCCGCCCCAGAGCCAACGGACACCCATTGCAGGTCAATTCCAAGCTGCTCTGTCACAAATGGCGCCAGATAATCGAGAAGCCCGGTATTATCGGTGCTTGTTGTTGTAGCCATCCGCAAGACAGGAAGCGGAATCGACAAAACCATTCCTGCTGTAAAAAAAACTAAAATTGCTGTTATTGCCACCATCAAAAGTACTTTCCTTTTCAAATAAAACACCTCCAAAATTTTTCTTGCTTCCAAAAATAAAAACCCTCCTTGAACTCATAAAATGAGCAAGGAGGATTGAACATTTCAAACGTCAAAGTAAAAAGTCAGATTAATTAGAACTTTAAATTTGCGCCTGTATTCGTTCCTCCTTGCCAAATACGGGAGGCCAATTAGTTTCCTTACTGGCCCTATCGGCTTGCAATCCATGGATACTCTGGGGGTAACTTTTAGGATAAGCAAGCTCGGAGGTTATTACATATTTATTATATCATATGCTAATATACGCGCGAGGTGGTTTATTTGAGTTTGTATAAACTGCGTGACTTAATCAGAAAAATAAAAGTTTTATCCCCGCGCGCAAGCCTTATTGCTTCGGCTGCGGCATATATGATCATAAAGCCTGTAGGATATTTAAGGCTGCTTTTGATAGCTTATCTTTTTGGAGCATCCGCGGGAATTGACGCTTATTATATAGCGAGCGGCGCGGTTTCCCTCATTATGGGGATTGCTGCATCTGTAATCCACACGTCTGTTATGCCTAACCTTATGAGGCTTTCTGCAAAAGACGAAGCTGCGGCACGTTCGTATTTTGCCGTTGTCATTCGTTACGTTCTTGTTTGGGGAGTTATTGCGGTTTTCGTTATAGTGCTTTTCCCTGCAGGATGCGTATGGCTGTTTGCCTCCGCTCTGGACAGCGAACGCGCGGAAATAGCTAAGAACATGCTATTACTGCTTCTGCCAATGGGATATACTCAGCTTTTATCCGCGCTTTTAAATGTTTGGGCTAATTATAAAAAGATATATTCCTTAATAAATATCATAAACGCGTTGGCTACTCCCGCCGGATTATTGATTCTATTGATATTGTTTCCATTTATGGAGGTATATGCGGTCGCTCTGTCGCTTTTAATTGTTGCCGTTGTTTTTACCCTGATTTCGTTGTACCTGCTGCGCGATATCCCAATTGTTCCGAGTACTTCAATTCCGGAAAATATTTTAAAAAAGACCGCAAAAGATGCTTTCATGTGTATTTGGGTACTTGGCGCGGGAATATTTTATACTGTTATTGACTGCTGGTTTGCTGCGGGGCTTGAAGAGGGGAATGTATCCGCTATAAGCTACGCTTCACAGATAATAACGCAGATAATGATAATTGCCATATTAGCTTCACAGATACACCTGACGCATTTGAGCAGAATATTTGAGGATGAGGCGTTGTTAAGTGAATCGCTGAATAAGTCCCTTGCCATAGGATGGGCTTATATGCTGCCGATAGCATGCGCTTCCGCCGCGTTGTCGTTCCCGATAATAAAAGTAATTTTGGGATACGGGGCTTTCGATTATCGGGCTATTTCCCTTACTGCTCCATGTTTTGCAATTCTGGCTGTGGGCACGCCATTTTTGGCGTGGATAATAATTATGAACAATTGGGGGGTTGCCACTTCAAGGCTTAAATTATTATTTACGGTAAGCTGCGTCAGTATTTGCCTCAATGTTTTTCTTGATTGGCTCTTTGCTCCGATTTGGGGAGCGGCGGGGATTTGCGCGGCAACAAGCCTGATTCAGGTGGCCCTTGGAATCTATTACGTTTATCGAATGGCTCCGGGTGGGACTTTCAAGAGGCAGGCTCCTTCGGCAATGAAACAGGTGATTTTTTCTTCCGTGTGGGCTTCAGCGTTGTTTTACATTTCCGATCATACGTTTGCATCAATTATTTCGGGTGTGGCGGCAGTGTTTTTTCATTTGTCCGTTTGCGAATATTTCGGATGGCTCGGGCCTGTACCGGAATTGTGGAGGCCGCGTGCCCTGCTTGGTATGGTATATAGGGTTTTTATAATGAAAAAACTATAAACTACCTTGTATTTTTCAAATTATTATGTTATTGTGTAAAGTCAAATAGGTGAATTTGATCTTGATATATGCAGTTATTCAATCATTATAATAAATAACGATACTTCAGTTATATATAACGAGAATTGTGTTTTGTTTTGTATCCTTTATTAAGGCGGCTTTCAATTTGACTAAGCTGTCGTTGAAGAAAGGAACTTGAAGAATGGACTTTAAGTATCAGGCAAGGGACTCAGATGGTAAGGTTGTAAAGAATACTATTTCTGCAAGCAATAGGGATGAAGCTGTCAGAGCTATGCGCTCGCAAGGGCTTATCCCAATTACTGTTGAAATTGTTACAGGCGCTTCTTCCATGGGACGCAGTGAATCCTCCCGTGGTTTATTAGCAACTATGCAGCGTATCGGAACGGTTCCCAACAAGGTTAAGATGCTGTTCTTCCGCCAATTGGCAACGATGCTTCAGGCGGGGCTATCTTTAGTAATCGCTCTTGATATAATAGAGAAACAGGAAACGAATTTGATATTTAAGGACGCTCTTATTGACGTCAGAAAGAAAATAGATTCGGGGCTTTCATTCAGCAAAGCGATGAGCATGAACAAGCATTTTTCACAATTGGTTGTGGCGCTTGCGCAGGCTGGAGAGGAAGGCGGGGTTCTCGATTCTTCGCTTGACCGCGCGGCTTCAATTTTGGAAAAAACTGAAGCCATTAAGCGCAAAGTAAAGGGCGCTATGACTTACCCCGTAGTAATTATGCTCATTGCGGTAGGAGTTATGTGGGTGTTCCTTACATTTGTCCTGCCGATGTTCCAGGAGGTATTCAAACAGATGGGGATAAAATTGCCCGCATTGACCGTCGCTATGATTGATCTGTCTGAATTTATGAAAGATTACTGGTGGTTGGTCATTGGAGGATTCATTGGAACTGTCATTGGGCTTATTTCTTTTGGCAGAACCAGAATCGGGCGGGAATTATTTGACAAGATGTGGCTAAAAATGCCGATAATAAAAGGGGTAGCGTTTCGTTCTGTAATGACGCGCGCTATGCGTACGCTTTCGGTGTTGGTCTCTTCCGGCGTGCCCATATTGAATGGGCTGGAAATGGCGGGCAGGGTTGCGGATAATTTTGTTATTAAAAGAGCATTTGACGTTCTGATCGAAGGGGCTAAACGCGGGCGTACGCTTGCGATTTCGGCTTTTGACGCGAAAGTTTTTCCCCCGATGATAATACAGATGATCCGTATTGGCGAGGAATCCGGCTCGCTTGATGATACTTTGGCAAAGGTGTCCGATTGGTATGACGATGAACTTGAACAGCAGGTGAAAGCCCTCACTTCAATGATGGAGCCTCTGATGATAATTGTTGTGGGAGTTTTAGTTGCTATAATAGCGATGTCCGTATATGGCCCGATGATTGGGGCGATGGAGCAGTTGACGGGGTAGGGATTAGGGGGTAGGATTAGAAAAAAACAAGACAAAAAAGTACTATGTTTTTTTCAGATTATGCTCCATAATATATAGCGGCTTTTGCCTTGGTTTATTTTTAAGCCGCGTTTTGTGAAAGGAAAGGGGTTGATTATGTAGGGGTGAAAAAAGAGGTTGCACTGTGATTGAGTTGTTGACAGTTGTCATTATTGTTAATTTTTAAGCGGATAGTGTGTTTTGCGGGGTAGTTGACAAGCGCTTGGATAAACGTCAGGCGCGCCTTTCTGGATGGGTATGGCGCGCTTCTTACTGCCACGGCGGAAAGATTGTGCGCGTTAGGATGAAATAGTTACATGTGTATGCACTACGCAAAATGCGTATTGTAGAGCGGCATAAGCCGCAAAATATAAAAAAGGAGTGTTTAATATGAAACGTAAAGGATTTACACTGGTTGAGCTGCTGATTGTTATTATAGTTATTGGAATTCTTGCAGGAGGAATGATGTTGGCTTCCGCCAGCGCGACGGATTCTGCGAGAGCTGCGACGCTGGTTTCCGACCTTCGCAACGCGAAGGCGGCCGGAGTTGTGTGGTTTGCCGATAATCTCAATATAGAAGAATCGGCTCTTTCAGCTGCATGGATTGCTCCTGCTACAGCAACTGATTTCGAAACCTACATGGACAATGTGGAAAAGGCTAAGCAACTGGTGTTTTTGGCACCAACTGTCAGCGGGGTACAATGCTATTTCGTGGGAAAAGCAAATGCTGACGCGAGAGTCGGCGCGAAAGTTGTATCGTTGGCTGCAGGAACAGTATTCGATGCAGCCGGTGCTCCTGCTGTTGCTGGCACCAATCCAATCTACATGCGCGTGAAATAAGGGATATTTGTTCAATTCAGAACAGACTGGATAGTTAAAATGGCTAAAAAAAGTCAAGGCAACGCCTTTGCTGCTATAACGCAACATTCGACAGGGCTGAGATACCTTGAGCTGAGCGGCCGCCCTGACGCTTACAAAGTGGTGAGGCAGGCGGTCATTTCAGAAATTCGCAGCGGAAACGCCGATACAGTGGCTACCCATTTGATGAGCGAATTGGGCAGTTTCAGCGTACCTGTCGTTTTTGGCCTGCCGATGCGCGAATCCATGGTCCGCGTCATTGAATTTCCCCGTATGCCTGTGGAGGAAGCGAAACAGGCGTTGCAGTGGGAATTTGACAGGCATTTTACGTGGTCTTATTCTGAGTGTTCGGTTGATGCATGCGAAGTTGAATCTCCGCTTACATCGAAAGACAAGATGTCTTTGCTCGTTGCGGCTTGCCGCAACGAGCATATTACCAAAGTGATGCAGATTGCGGATAGGGCCGGGATGAAACTGAAAGCCATTGAACCTATGAACGTGGCGGTATTGCGCGCGATAATCGGGAATAAGCCGGACCGGAAAGAGGCGTGGCATTCGATGTACTCGGATATTGACGGGCTGCATTTTGCATTTGTCGCTAAGGATAACGGTTTGCTCTACCGTTCAAGCCCTGCGGGAATGAGCGGGATCATCGACGCGAATAATGAGGATGATGTTCAAAGGGTCATATCGGAGATTCAACGTACGATTTCCTATGTCACTAACCAATTTAAAAACGTGACGGCGCGAACGTTGGTTTTATGCGGGGCAATCGCCAATAATCCCAATATCGTTGGGACAATAAGTGGTTCAATAGATTTGGAAGTTGAGACCGTCAACGTTTATGAACAATGCGGTATTGACCCCGATGCCGGCGGTGGCATCGGGACCGGCTTTGAACCTGCGCTGGGTCTGTGCATGCACTGATTTATTGCTATGTTTTAATGAACAACATGTTTTTACCCGAGAAAGCGGTGATGAGCCTTGATAGTAAAGCTTGACCTGAGACCCGAGAGCGAAAAAAACGTAAGACCTCCAAAAACAAGAAAAATTGGACTGCTTATGTTTTGTATGCTCCTGATTTTTACGGGTGTAGTTTGTTTTGTGTGGTTCAGCATGGTAGTGGATATAATGTCCCTAAACACTAATATCAGCTCATTAAATGAGAGAAATGATGAATACCGTACGATAAAGGTTAAATTGGAGGCTGAGCTGAGAAGGCTTGCCCAGCAGGAGGCGGTTTACGTTTCAAGCTTGAGCATAATGCATCAGGATCTTCCTACTATAGAAGTTTTTGATTCAATTGACAGATCTCTCGCCAGGGGAGTGACTTTGGTCTCCATGACACTCTCTCAGCCGGAGTTAAAACTCAATGGGGTCGCAAATACCGAAGATAACATCGTTACAACTACCCGCAGCTTGCTTGACAGCGGGACTTTCAGCACCGCTCAAGTTCCTGTTGTAAATAGGACTGATATGGGGCCTGAGGGGCTTAGATTTACGTTATCACTGGCGCCCTTGGAAATTGGGAGGGTCAACAGGAAATGAAGAGCAATGAGAAGCTTATATGTATAATAGTTCTTATTCTGTGTGCGGCATTTAGCGGCACAACTTATTATGGCTATGCTTATATAAATGATCTTAGACAACAATTACAAACACTTACAAATGAATATAATGACCTGGCTCAGGATACCACTACGATGGAACGGAGAAAACAGGAATTTGAAAAAGCTTTCACACAACTTGATATATTGAAAGTAGGAGTAGGCGGGAACGTTGATTTTTACTCCGAAGCTCAGAAGGCAATCAGCAGGGGAGGGGCAAGAGTATTGGCAAATTCTCCAAATCCGCTCAAGGGTGGAAGGAGATCAATGAGCATGACCTTTACCGGTGATTACTATGCAATAATGAAAGCGCTTGCTGAAATTCGAGGGCTTCCGAATGTCGTCAGGGTGGTTTCTTTGAACTTGGCTTCAATTGATCCTAAAGATGTAAACAGCGAAATCAAAGCTGAAGTTGTTCTTGAAGCTTTGGCTAACTAATATAAGGAGGAATATATTTTGGCTGAAGAGACTACCGCAGGGAGAAGAGCATGGAGCCTGATGATGGGCACTGTGGAGAACCCGTCTGACGGCGCGACATTCAGAAAAATATTGTTTCTTGTTCTGCTTGCCGGTATTTGTATTTCAGTTTATGCGATTTACGAGGAAAGAAACTATATCCCGCCGCAAATAGTGGAGCCGGTAAACCGACCTCCTACAGCAGATATAAACAGGCTTAACACGATGATACAAGACCTTAACGCGGCTAATTCCGCAAGAACGCGCAGTAAGGAGGTAGCGGAAGCCGCTGAATTGATGGCGCGTTGTCCGTTTACCCCTGAGAGAATTGCGGCGGTGAACGAAATCGATTTAGAAAGCATAAGAACTCAAACTGTTATAGTTCCTCCCGGCGTGCAGGTCAGGGCTACGTTGCAGCTTGAAGGAAGGTCTGTTGCAGTGCTTGATATAGAAGGAGAAACCCGCGGAAAAATATACAGGGTGGGAGATAGGTTTGCCGGTAATAAGGGGCGAATTTCCCGCATAAACGCGGATAAAATAACAATAGTTTTTGAGAATAAAGAGTTTACTTATACTCCGTAGTATATGCCGACCCTCCGCGCTGCGGAGGGAGGCGGATGCTTCCAAGGCCGAACCCGCGTCAAATCAAGGGTTGGTAATTAATAAACTACTTTGCGCATAAGAAAGGAAGTGCTGTTTTGAAAAGAATTCTTACATGTACTCTTTATATTATGATTATATT
>WRBZ01000019.1 GCA_009784305.1 Synergistaceae bacterium | reverse complement strand
TTTTATGTGAAACCACGAGAAAATCCTCCACCATTTCAAATGATGCTTTCTTCTCAAATTAAATTTCTCAATCAATTTGTCAATATCATAACAGCTCCGCTTGCAGCCATAAATATATAAATAGTAAATCTCAGTTTTTCTTCGTTGAGCAATCCGAACAGTTTCAGCCCCACCCAAGTCCCAATGGCTACTAAAGGCACTCCCGCCAAAATAAACGGCCAAACGTCATTCGTTACCATTCCGCGCATATACCTCGAAATCGTCACATATATGGCAGAAAAACAAAAATATGCCTGTGAGGACGCAATGTACTCTTTTGTGTTTTTGGAAGCTGCCATCATATATAAAGCGATCGGAGGCCCGCCCATTGAAAAAAAAGCATTTGCCGTTCCGCCGATTAATCCGGTCAATAATCCTGCTTTGAGTGTAGGTTTTATTCTTATATTCCTGTTTAAAAAAACAAAATACAAACTGAGAAGTATAAGAAAACCTCCGAGTATTTTTTTCATGGCGCTGTCTGCGTCTCCGCTCCAAAAAAGCATAACGGATGTTATGGCAACCACGTTACCTATGATCACTGGAATTATCATCCGTACGTTGATGTGTCTATATTCCTTTGCCACGATAGAGACGCATGTTACAAGTGACGCAAGAGTGGAAAGAACCAGTGAAAACGAGTACGAGTGAATAAAATGCGGCAGGGCTGACATTAAAACCATACCCGATCCAAAGCCACAAAGCGATTGAATCATTGCCCCTGTAAAACATGTGATTGCGTAAAGTATCATTGTATTAAGCATTTTATTTGTCCCAGAGCTAATACTTATACTGCATTGCTTTTCTCTATTTCGGTCATGTATTCCCCGAGAAATTTCGATGTATAGCCCTTACATTTTGAAATTATCTGTTCTGGCGTTCCTTGCACAACTATTTCCCCGCCGCCTGTTCCTCCGTCCGGGCCTAAATCTATTATCCAGTCTGAGGAGAGCAGGACATCGAGGTTATGTTCAATGAACAATACACTGTTCCCCTGGTTTGTGATTCTTGCTACAATCTCAAGCAATTTCTGAACGTCCGTATAAAACAATCCCGTCGTAGGCTCGTCAAGCAGGTAAAGCGTATGTCCTCCGAACTTTTTTGAAAGCTCCCTCGATAATTTCACGCGTTGCGCTTCTCCCCCCGAAAGCGTAAGAGCTGATTGACCGAGTTTTATGTAACCAAGCCCCGCTTCTTTTATCAATGCGAGTTTTGAAGATATACGCGGGATTTCTGAGAAAAAAATCACCGCTTCATCAACGCTCATATTGAGAACGTCCGATATGGATTTTCCCTTGTACTTAACTTCATGCGTTTCATGGTTATACCTTGTTCCGCCGCATATTTCGCAGTCAACGTAGATATCTGCCATGAAAAGCATCGAAACTTTTACTGACCCTGCTCCGCCGCAAGCTTCGCATCGGCCGCCCTTTACGTTGAAACTGAATCGTCCGGCGTTATAGCCTCTTATCTTTGCTTCTGGCAGCCCCGCGAAATGCTCCCTTATAAGGGAAAATACGCCGGTATATGTTGCAGGGTTGGACCTGGGGGTTCTTCCTATCGGGCTTTGATCCACCAGCACAATGTTTTCAATACTCTCCCAACCGCTTATATCCTTGCATTTCCCGGCGCGTTCTCTGTAATCCTTGTCCATGAGCCGGCGCATTCCTTTATATAATACGTCGTAAACAAGGCTGCTTTTTCCCGAACCCGATACGCCGGTAACACAGGTAAATACCCCGGTCGGTATCTTAACATCTATGTTTTTGAGATTATTATGCCCAACTTCCTTCAAAGCTATCCATCCCTGAGGCGAACGGCGTTTAGGGTTTGTGCCGCATATATCCTGTTTATTTAATGTTTTCCTTATTTTTCTCCCTTTTTGGGGGATATCATGCTCAGGCTCCGGAATGCTTATAAAGATTCCTGTAGCTTCGCCTCTGAGATACTTGCCTGTTAAAGTATCCGAGTTGTAAACCTCCACATAGCTGCCTGACTGAACTATATTTCCGCCCATTTCACCGGCAGCTGGACCGATTTCTATTATCGCATCCGCTGCTTTTATGGTCTCTCTGTCATGCTCGACAACTATCACGCTGTTGCCAAGGTCTCTTATAGAATAAAGCGTTTTTACAAGCCTTTCGGTATCGCGTGAATGTAACCCTATGGTTGGTTCGTCAAGTATATAAAGCACCCCCGAAAGCTTTGAACCGATTTGAGTGGCAAGCTTTATCCTTTGACTCTCACCGCCGGAAAGCGTATCCGCGCGTCGAAGAAGAGAAAGATACCCGACCCCTACGTCGACAAGGAATTCCAGTCGTTTTTTGACTTCTGACAGCACCTGTTCCACAATATGGGTATCGGTTTTTCCCAGTTCAAACGATGAAATGACATTAATCAGTTCATCGACGGGCATATTTGAAAGCTCTCCTATCCCGTATCCTCCCACTTTCACTTTCAAAGCCTCCGGGCGTAGCCTCAACCCGTTGCATGATTTACATACATCTTCAATCCTATATGACGCCATTTCTTCTGTGGTTGCTTCCGATTCGGTTTCATTGAACCTTTTCTCTATCCATGGCAGAAGCCCTTCATATCCGCCGTTATAAGTTTTCTCAGTCCCGGCGCTGTCTACCCATGGCATGGGGATTCGTTCATCTGTTCCGTTAAGTACGAAATCCCGCACGTTTTGAGGCAATTTACAATAAGGAGCATTTAAAATATTACTCCATTTTTTGTGAGCGGCAAAAAGCTCTAATTTTGTCAGCATGTAGTGCTTTTTTTTCCATGGAAGGAGAGCTCCTTCCGATATCGGACGGGTAGGGTCGACAGCTAATTCTTCAGAAAAATGTTCATGACTTCCAAGCCCCGAACAATCCGGGCAGGCGCCTATGGGGCTGTTGAATGAGAAAAGCCTTGGCTCTATTTGCGGCAAAGCCACATCGCAATCCGGGCAGGCGTAATTTTCGGTTATCAGTCGTTCCGCTCCAATATCTTCACCCGCGATGAGCAGATATCCTTCGGACAGCCTCAGCGCAGCTTCAACGGATTCAGCGATTCTTGGCCTGCGCTCAGGTGAGATTTTCAAACGATCGACGACTATCTCTATCGAGTGAAGCTTTTTCTTGTCTAAAGATATCTCTTCCTCAAGATATAGAATTGAGCCGTCAACGCGGACCCGCATATATCCTTTTTCTCTGGACCGGGCGAACAGGTTTTTGAATTCTCCTTTTTTCCTTCGTACTATGGGAGAGAGTATCTCGACCTTTTTATCCATGTAGTCGCGAAATATTATCTCCAATATTTCATCGATCGAATGGCGATGCACCGCTTTTCCGCATTGCGGACAATACGGTACTCCCACGCGTCCGAACAGCAGGCGCAGGTAATCGTAAATTTCAGTAACCGTTCCGACTATTGACCTGGGGTTATGCCCGGTTCCCTTTTGTTCTATCGATATTGCCGGAGACAAACCCGATATGTCGTCCACATCGGGCTTTTTTTGTACGCCGAGGAATTGTCTTGCGTAAGCTGATAGCGACTCCACATAGCGTCTTTGTCCTTCGGCGTACAATGTATCAAACGCAAGGGATGATTTTCCCGATCCTGACGGCCCCGTTATCACTACGAGTTTTCCGCGCGGTATGTCAACGTTGATATTTTTTAGATTATGCTCTCTTGCGCCTTTTATGCTGATAAATTCGTTCAAGATAAAATTACTTAATCGTCTATATAAGTGTCGAAGTATCCTGAAATATGAACGACGGGCGTTCCCTTGTCTCCTGAACCTGAAGTCAGGTCGCATAGCGAGCCTATCAAGTCATGATAACGGCGGGGAGTTGTTCCTAAAGCCAGTTTATTGTCAATATTTTTTTCCTTATGTTTATCTGCAATGGTTTTTTTGACTATCTCGCTTGCGCTTCCCGCGTCGCCTTTTGTCCCATCCGCTATAAGCTTAAGTTTTACTTCTGACGGTGTCCCGTTAAGCCCTTCCGTATATCCCGGAGATACGACTGGGTCTGCAAGTTCCCAAATGCCGCAGGCAGGGTCTTTGAAAGCTCCGTCTCCATACACGAGGACTTCAATGTTTTTTCCGGTTAACCTGAACAGTTCATCATGAAGCTTGTTTACAAATATTTTCGAATCGCGGGGAAAAAGTTTTACCGCATCATTATCGGAGAGGTTTGAACCGAGAAGGCCGAATTCTTCATTATATCCCGCATCTTCCCGCGGTGAGCGACAAACTTCGTCCAATGTCAAAACCCATGACGCGCCCGATTTGAGCAGCATTTCTTTCTGAACAAAACGCGCATGGATGCTCGCTAAAATGATATTCTTATCAAACTGCAAAATGTCGGCAGGGTTATTTACAAACCAAATTTCTATCCTTGCAGGGTCAACTTCCTGATATAGTTTTACATAGTCAATTCCGGTAAATATGTGAATATAACGCCCGAATACTTTTTCCCATTCCTCCTCGTTAAAACACTCCGACGATAATTTATGTTTATTCTCAAGATAGTTTATGGGGTCGATTATTAGATTGCCCACTTCATCTCCCGGGTATGATAAATATGTTCTTACCTTCCCTGAAATCCCTTTTACGATTCCTTTAAGCAAAAGTAAAAATCTGTTGCGGCTTAGTATAGGGAACGCTATAGCAATATCCCCCCGTGGCGCGAGTGTGGAAATATCCTCCGCTATATTGTCTAAAGAGACGAAGTTTGCCTGGCTCCTTGCAAGAAAAGACTCTGTTACCCCAACTATATCGCGGTCATGAAAATCAAACGGGGTTACTTTCGCAGCCTCAATGAGGTTATCCGATACTATGCGGACCAAGTCGTCGCCTTTCCGGACTATCGGCATTCTTATCCCTCGCACGGTTGTTCCTGTGTAACGCTTCATGCTAACGCTTCCTTTCAAGTATATTTCTACAGTTTTCGCATTTGACTTTCCAAATCCCTATTCCCTAATCCCTCTTTTGTCAGGCTTCCAAAAATTCTCGTTGCGTTTGAAATATACGTAGTCGCCGGGTCTGTATTCCGAAAAGACAAATGGCCCCGTTCCAATTAGTTGGGTAAGATCAGGGTTATCAAGATGCTTTTCTCTCGATGGTTGCCATACTCTCCAATCTTCTACACCATCCAGTATATGCTTGGGTAATATAGGCAAACCTCCGATGTTATGCAGATTCCAGTAACTCGTTTTTGAAAATTTTACCACAACAGTATTTGGCGCCGGTGAAATAACGCTCTCTACATCCTTGACGCTGTCATAATATCTTGGAGCTTCAGCCTTTTTCAGAAATTCAATGGTTGCAATAACGTCAACTACAGTCAAAGGCCTTCCGTCATGCCATTTAATGTCATCTCTTATTATAAACTCAAGGATGGTCCTTTCATCTTCATTTTTTACTTTCCATTCTGAAGCAATCCACGGAATATCTTCAAATGTATCCGGATGTACTGATATCAAGTTATCGTAAATGTTCCCCATTACCATCCAATCATAAGCGGAGCTTGCGATTATCGGGTTGAGGGAGCGCGGTTCTTCCGGCAAAGCCCAATATACGGGGCGCATTTTGCCATCGGAAGGTGTCATTCCCGTAAGTGTCCAAAAATTATTAGCAGTCGATTTTTCAGAAGTGTAAACTCCGTTCCATCCTTTATTTACCGCAGCTATGGAATAACGGCTGTAAATAGGCACAGATGGAACAAGCTCCGACAGCATTATTTGTGCTTCGCTTACCGCTCCGCGTGCGGTGATTTCATCGGGAGCGTCGCGCAGTTCAAGCAAAACCTCATCCAATTTAGGGTCTGATATCCCTGAAACATTGTAGCCTCCCTGTACGTTCATTGAGGAATGATAGAACGAAAAAAGCGAATCCGGATCCCGTGAAAGGCTCCAAGCATGGACTACCGCGTCAAAATCGTGCCTGTCCATTCTTGAAAGCATTGCGGAAAAATCCATGGGTTCGCTTTCAATCGGGATACCGAGTGTTCGCATGGCTTCCGCAGCTTGGTTTCCAATTTCGGCGGAAGTCGGCGCGACAGACGCCGTTGGTGACATAAGCTTCATTGGTTTTAAAGTTTCACCATTCGGTGAAACAAGTATACCCTTAGAATCCCATCTCCAACCGTACCTTTCCAATAAAGCTCTCGCCCTGTCAGGATTATAGCTAAAGTATGTGACATTTAAATCCAGCCAGGTAGATACAGGAGGAAGATAGGAATCAATTGGATCCGCATACCCTGAAAACAAGTCGCGTACTATCTTATTCTTTGGAATCACCTGCCATACGGCCTGTCGTAAAATCTTCGAATCGAACGGAAAGCGGCGTGTGTTGAAGCTCAGGTAGAAACTGTGAAAAGCAGGCGCTATGGAAAGCTCTGCATTTTGTGACCTCGATAGCCTCTCTATATCAATTGGGCGGATCAAATCGCCTAAAACATCAATCTTGTTATTTTCAATGGCAATTATCTGGGCGTCAGGGTCGCGCAGTATAACCATATATAATTCATCAACAACAGGCATGGCGTATGTCGGCATTGATAACATCGTCATTATAGCTATACAAATAAGTTTTTTCATATTAGTCACCTTTCTTAATGCAATTCACAATTAAAAACGAAAAAATACTTTTATCCTCTGATTGTGCATTGTCTCAACTCTTCTCGCTGAGCCTTAGCCTTGTCGTAGTCTCCAAATTTCTCAGGGCGGAAGAGCTTTTCAGTTTCGGATTTCTCCTTGCGAAATCCATAGCAGTTTCTCCGTTTGCTTTAATCGTCGTATCCGCGCTGTATCTTAATAAAAGTTCTACCATTTCCGGATTCTTTGTGCATTTTGAGGCAAGCATTAGTGGGGTCATACCTTGCGAATCTACAGCATTAATATATGCCCCGGCCTCAAGGAGCAGTTCAGCTACTCGTGTGCTGCTGTTGCTTGCTGCTGCGAACATTAAGGGAGTCCAGCCTTTTATTGAGGGCTTATTCACATCCAAAGTTTTTGAAAGTAAAGCTTCCATTATTGATGGGTCAGCATTACGCGCCGCGTACATCAATGCCGATACACCTTCCAAATCAGCCAGTTCGGGGTCAGCGCCAAGTTGAAGCAACGCGAATGTCGTTCCAAGATTCTTATTGGTCGTTACGGCATAAATAAGCGGAGTTAATCCTGCTTCATCTTTTGCGTTTATACCGGCTCCAAGAGATACAAGCAAATGTATGACAGCACTATGGGGATTATTAGCTGCAGCAAACATCAATAAAGTTTCTCCGCCCTGGAAAGCTTTATTCATGTCAAAGCCAGGGTTTGAATGAAAAACGCTTCTTATTTTTTCTGCCGGCTCATTCGATACTAAATCTGTAGTAACACCGCCATTGGAAATGGAAGAGAAAACAAAATGGGTCATAATCAAGCATATACAAGCTATTCTTGCCACTTTTCCCTTATTCATATATCACACCTCCAAAAAATCATTCGTAGCATATAAGAAACAAAAAAATGATTTGCCTGCCGCATATTTATATGCTATAATACTAAGACGTCCGGTGGAAGGGAAGTGGAATTATGTGCAGCAGTTCATTCTCCGATATCCGCGAAGAAATAAATCAATACAAAGGAAAGCCCATAAAATGTCGTGTCACTCACAGCAGGAATAAAGTTGAGGAAACACATGGAGTTGTAGTAGATGTATATCCAAAACTTTTTACCTTATTTATAGAATCTCAGCAAAGCCATATTTCTTTCAGTTATGCGGAGATTCTTACAAAAGAGCTTGAAATAGAATTGGTTTAACGGAGAATAGTGTAATATATATAGGAGAAACTGTAAATGCCCTCTTTTTGAGGGCATTTTTTGACAAGACAGATTCTACCAATTCGCATAATAAAACAGAAGCTCCACGTTGTTACGCTTTACAAACGTATGCTTCATTTTAAACTGGTACTTAACCCCGGAAAGAAAGGTGATTCGTTTAATGCAATCCTGGATTTCTGATACAAACTGGGGCCTTATATTCATGCTCATAATAGGAAGCGGGCTCTTATCATGGCTTGGAGATGTTATAGGGATGAAATTCGGGAAAAGAAGGGTATCACTCTTCGGTCTGAGGCCCAAAAGCACAAGCCACGTTATAACAGCTTTTACAGGAATCACAATAACAGCCCTTACTGTGGTCATCCTTGCTTCTTTTTCTGAAGACGTAAGGACCACTTTATTCAGCCTGAAATACATTCAAAACCAACTCAATGAGTCGCGCGTCGGCCTCATGGAAAGCCGGATTAAGCTTGATAGCGCTCAAACTGAGCTTGAAGACAGTTTGTATCAATTGTCGCAGCAGGAAGCGGCTCTTGAAAAGTCAAGAGGAGAGGTAGATTTATTAAATCTCTCACTAAATACGCTGAAAAATGATAAACAATTGCTCGAAGACGAAAGAAATCAATTGCAACACAGCGTTGACTTGCTGAAAAATGAAGCTCATGACCTGCGAATTGATTTGGAGCGGATAAGGGAGGGCACAATAGTAATAAGGGTGCATGAAGTGCTCGCGCAGGATGTTGTATTACCAAACACTTCTTCCGCCGATGTTATGACAATAATGGACAATATGAGAACGCAAGCGGCGGAAAATATAGCTGATAAATTCGGAACTTTGCCTGAAAATATCGTTATAACAATAAGTCAGGATGCACTGGAAAAAGTCGTAGAAGCGTCTTCCAACAGCGCAATAAGAAGATATATAAGGTTTTCAGCTGAACAGAACATTACTTCAGATTCATCTGTCAGCCTTACATGTGATTCTTGGGCGAGTTATTTGATTTACAGCGAGGGAGATGCTGTTTTAAGACGCGTGGCCGAGCCAAACTTGGAAGGGTTCGATCCCGAACAATTTATGCACACTTTCCTGAGAGAATTACGCTTCAAAGCTATTAGGGACGGTATTTCACCGGATCCCGTTACGAATTTTGTCGGTTCGCTTGATGGGCAAAAATTTTATGAAGCTGTAGAAAAACTTGCAGAAATGAAATCTCCCGTTATAGTAAACGGAATAATTACAAAAGACATTTATACCGAAGGACCTGTATCCCTTCGAATTTTGATCGAGGAGTAGAACTAATGTCAACTGCGCTTTATCGTCTTTATCGTCCGCAAAAATTCAGTGAAGTGGAAGGGCAAGCCTCTGCGGTGGATGTGCTTATAAAAAGTATCTCCAAGAGCCGCGCGGCTCACGCATATCTTTTTTCCGGGGCTCGCGGCTGCGGAAAGACAACTGTAGCCCGCCTTACGGCGAAAGCTCTGAATTGTGCTTCTCCGGCTGATAATTATGAACCGTGTTGCGAATGTTTTAATTGCCTGTCTATAACAAGCGGTGATAACCTTGATGTGATAGAAATAGACGGAGCTTCAAATAATGGAGTAGAAGAGATAAGGGAACTAAAAAGCCATGTCTCGCTTGCGCCGTTTAATTCCAGGTTCAAGGTCTATATAATAGACGAGGTACATATGCTTTCCACAGCGGCTTTCAACGCCCTTTTAAAAACTCTTGAAGAGCCGCCTGAATATGTGGTGTTTATTCTTGCCACTACAGAACCTCACAAAATTCCGGTCACGATACGTTCGCGCTGCCAACACATTCCTTTTCACAGGATACGTTCATTTGATATATTGCACAGGCTCGAATTTGTTTGTAAAAAAGAGAATCTCGAATATGAAAACGAAGCTCTCTGGGAAATAGCAAGGCAAGCGGATGGAGCTTTAAGGGACGCTCTTTCGCTCTTGGATCAGGTAATGTCCCTTGGGAAAGGAAATATCTTACTTGAGGATGTATCCGCTTTATCAGGCGGCGGGAGCCTTGCCGCTCTTCAACGTTGGCTGTCCGCATGGAGAGACGGAGGAAAGGAATCTTTTACCCAACTTAACGATATGTTTATGAGAGGCGCTTCCCCGCAGCGAGCCATTGAAGAGCTCTTTTATATTTCGAGAAACCTTTGGATAGCAAGGGTATTTGGTTTTGATTGTCTTGGCAGCGCTGACATATCGAAAGAAGAACATGATTATATCGTTGAAGAATGTAAATTATGGAGCCCTGATTCCCTCGAACGTTTTATGTTGTTTTTAGCGAAACTTTTACCACAAGTCAGAATTGGGATGAAAACTGATGTTATTGTTGGAATTCTATTGTCGCGAAGACCTGAAATAGTGAATGGGAAAGAGAGAGTGGAGAGCGGAGAGTTGAGAGTGGAGCTAAAAAGCAATAACAGAAGGCTCCGGATGGATTCCCTACATGAAAATGCGGCTGGTGAAGAAATAAAGCGACCGGCTCCGCTTGTTTCTCATGGGGCGCCTGCTGATCATAAAGACGAACAGCATAGCGACTCCCTTTCTACACACAAAGACAAAAAGCACAATGATTCCCTTACTACGCAAATAGACGAGGAGGCATTATCGTTAGAAAGTTTTAATCCATTGGGTGAGGAAATAAGGGACGAGTTCTTTTCAAATCTAAGATCGGCTGATTTTACGCTTTTCTGCGCGCTGATTGACTGCGAATTTCTCTATAGTGTGGAGCAGAAAAAGATTTATGTAATTACCAAGCATGTTTATCTCTTTCATTTTTTATCCGGTGGGCGAAGCTCTTTGACATTTATTAATATGGTAAGGGAGAAATTTCCAGAATGTGAGTTAATGATAGTTTTCGAAGGAAAATCATATAAATATAGCGAAACAAGCAACAGACATCAAGTCGTAAAAATGGTGGAAGGCGCCGAAAATGAACCCGTGGAAATAATGCCGCCCGTTACGCCTCAAGAAGAACTGGAAGTCAGGAAAGGATCCGCTGTATATGACGCTGCGTATAGCGCGATGAGATTCATGCGCGGGGAAATCGTAATGCATAGAATTATGAGGGACAACAAGGCTGAAGAATCTATTGATTAA
>WRBZ01000018.1 GCA_009784305.1 Synergistaceae bacterium | reverse complement strand
GCTTTACCGGCGATGCCTGCGCGGATATTTCCCTTTTCCGCTGTTTCGGTTTATTGCCGCAAATTTATTACCCGGCGTACCCTCTGCGAGAATGTCCCTTATTTGGGCGGCTTTCTCGAAGTCAAGTTTTTCCACTGCTTCCCACATCATGCGTTCGAGTTCCTGCTGTGAATAAGAGACCTCGTTTGAACTTGTTTTTAAGCGTATGCTTCCTGATGAATCTGTGGGATATGCGGTCAGAAGTTCTTCGGGCAATAGATTTATGACCTTTTTTTTAATATTTTCCGGAGTTATTCCATGTTTTTCATTATAGACCATCTGCAATTTACGGCGCCTGATCGTTTCATCAACGGAAAATTCGATGCTTTTTGTGATGCTGTCTGCGTATAGTATGACCCTACCGTTTGTATTCCGCGCCGCCCTCCCCATTATTTGTATCAATGAGCGTTGCGAGCGCAGATATCCTTCCCTGTCCGCATCAAGTATCGCAACCAGCGACACTTCCGGCAGGTCCATTCCTTCCCTCAGAAGGTTTATCCCCACTAATATCTGTATTTTTCCGCCGCGCAGGTCCCTTATAAGCTCTGCCCGTTCAAAGGCGTTGAGTTCGGAATGTATGTATTTTACGCGGAAACGTAGCTCTGACAGGTAATCTGAAAGGTCTTCGGAAGATTTTTTTGTTAGAGTTATAACGATGGCTCTTTCGCCTTTTTCGGTTATCATTCGGAGTTTATCAATAAGGTCGTCCACTTGCGTCGTCGCGGGCAAGATTTCAACCTCCGGATCGACGACTCCTGTTGGGCGGATTATTTGTTCCACCAACTGAGTGGATTTTTGGATTTCCCAGTCGCCCGGCGTTGCGGATATGAAAACCGCCTGTTTGAAATGCGCAAGGAACTCGTCCCAGTGCAACGGTCTGTTGTCCAGACAGGATTTGAGCCTGAACCCGTTTTCCACGAGAACGATCTTCCTTGCCCTGTCCCCATTCAGCATGCCTCTGACTTGCGGCAGCGTGATATGTGACTCGTCGACTATCATCAAAAAATCATCCGGGAAGAAATCCAGCAGTGTCCCCGGCGGCTCGCCCTCATTTCTTCCGTCAAGATGGCGTGAGTAGTTTTCTATTCCGGAGCAATATCCAACTTCTTTCAGCATCTCCATATCGTAACGGGTACGCATGCTTATTCTTTGGGATTCAAGAAGTTTTCCCGTTGATTCAAAATCTTTCACAGCTTCCGCCATCTCCGATTCTATCAATGGGATTGCTTTTTCTATCGCATCATCTTGCGTTACGTAATGTTTTGCCGGAAATATCGAGGCTTCCTCAAGCTTCTCTGTACTGCGCCCGTTTACCAGGTCGAAACTATCTATGCGGTCTATCTGTTCATCGTAGAAAGATATTCGGATGCCGCTCTCCGAATATGCGGGGAATATTTCTATGGTATCGCCGCGCACCCGGAAAGTGCCCGGTAAGGGCGAAATGTCATTCCTTGCGTAATAGTTGGCTATAAGCTTTTCCATAAAGTTTCTGAGTTCATAGCTTTCCCCAATGCTGAACCTGAATATTACATCCTCGTAATTCTGCCTCTCACCCAAGCCATATATGCAGGATACGCTTGCCACTACGATGACATCCCTTCTTTCAATAAGCGCTTTTGTAGCGGCAAGCCTTAATCTTTCGATACGTTCATTGACTGAAGCGTCTTTTTCAATATATGTGTCGTTCGATGGTATATAAGCTTCCGGTTGATAATAATCGTAATAGCTCACGAAATAGTGCACGGCGTTTTCGGGGAAGAAGGCTTTAAATTCACTGTAAAGCTGCGCTGCAAGGGTTTTATTATGTGCAAGCACGAGGGATGGTCTGTTTATCCGCGTTATTACATTTGCCATAGTATATGTTTTTCCGCTTCCCGTTACGCCAAGAAGCGTCTGATATCTGTCGCCGCGCATTATTCCCGCAGTGAGTTTTTCTATAGCTTTAGGCTGGTCTCCTGCCGGACTCCACTCCGAATGCAGGATGAAATTTTTACGTTTTACTGTCATTTATGATTTCACTCTCAATTCAAAATTTTAAGGGGCACACGAATGCCCCGTTTTGCGCTGTTGCCTACAATTATAACGTGAAATCCTAAATTTGTAGGGAACGTTGCTCTCGACGTCCTCGTATTTTCATGAATAGTTCGTATTTTGGGATAGTTTTATTTTTTCTTGCACTTACCTATGCTATGCAATATAATTTAATTTAATAATATATTCTAATATATGAAGAGGAATAGAATTATGGAATCGAAGGTAAGTAAGTTGAATGTTTTGAAATTTGCATGTGCGTTTACAGCTTTTATGATTGGCTCAGGATTTGCAAGCGGACAGGAAATTATGCAATTTTTTACCGGATTCGGAAATTTGGGCATTATCGGCGCGGTCATCAGCATGATCCTGTTTGCATGGTCCGGCGCAGCTTTGATGGCTCGTGGATACGAAATTAAAGATACAAAAGAGCTGGATCATCCGTTTGATCATTGGTTCATTTTCAAAGAAAAGGGAAACGACGTATTGTATTCTATCGGGAAATGTCTCAGCGTGTTCTTTGAATACTTTATACCGTTCTTTCTGTTTTT
Source organism: Synergistaceae bacterium (assembly GCA_009784305.1). Classification (GTDB taxonomy): domain Bacteria; phylum Synergistota; class Synergistia; order Synergistales; family Aminobacteriaceae; genus WRNQ01. The sequence continues at coordinate 8,391 of WRBZ01000018.1, read as the reverse complement.
AGTCGTCGTCATCATGGTGTCTGGCGCCGGCGCGACGTTTAACCAGTATTTTGAATTGCCGGTGCAGACGGGATGTCTGATCATGGCGCTTTTTGTGCTTATAAGCGTATTGTTCGGCTTAAAGCGTTTGATCGATATAATCGGTATATTAGGGTCTTTGACGATTGTTTTTACTGTCATCATTGGACTATATGCGCTCATGAAGAATCCCGGAGGGCTTGAGAATAACGGATCAGCAATAGCTGAAATACCAAAGGCGGCAGACGTCTGGTGGATATCCGGTATACTCTATGTTGCCTATAACGTAACTGGATCCGTTCCGTTCCTGACCTCGATGGGCGCTACGGCAAACAGCCGCGAGGAAGCAAAATGGGGAGCGATCATCGGAAGCGTATTGCTTATGATCTCCGGTATAATGCTCCTGATTGGTCAGCTCGCATATGCAAATGAAGTTGGTAAACTGGAAGTTCCCAACCTATTTTTGGCTAATTTAGTGGCGCCGGTATTTGGATTCGTGTTTTCGTTAATCCTCCTTAGCGAAATCTATTCGTCCGCCGCGCCTATGCTTTGGGTCACTTGCAGCAAACTTGCCAAAGAAGGTTCGGTTGCCAACAGAATTATTATCGTCACACTTACTGTAGTCGTGTATTTCGGCGGACAACTGCCGTTTGGGATGTTAATCGGCACGATTTATCCTTATATGGGTTATATTGGAGCGTTCTTCTTAGTCTGCATACTTATCCGTCAATTACTGAATATGAAAGTGAAACAACTCAGCAAGTAAATTTTTGTATGAGCTGTGATAGGGAAGAGTTGTAATTCCTTCATTGTCACAGCTATCAAAACGCAAAGTCAGCCTGCTGTTCACTGTGACGTCATGGAATGCAAAAGTGGCAGTGAGGGCGCTTATGGATCAGGGTTTTCTTGAATACACGGGAGAGAGGTATCGAAAATCAAGTCGAAAATGCTTTCAGGTATTAAAAAGCTGGAAGTCCTGGAAATCGATCCCCGTACGCCGATAATGGCGCTTAAAGATTCAAACGGCAGTAATCTTTATCAGAAATTACTTAAAAAGGGCGTTTTAACTGAATTCGGCCCGGAAGTCGGTTTGGACAGCCAATTTGTCAGGTTGCGCATTCACCCGCAATGCGATAAACTTATCAAAATCCTGAACAACATTTGAAAAATACTTTCCCTGCGCCTAACTCAATCCAGGTTGACGGCTTGAAATAAGCTGAGCAGACGTATAATCCTTGAGGTTAAATATTAGAAAGAACATAGTGAAATGGATGAGTTGAACACAGGCAGCAAATCAGGCTATATGGGCACGGAACCCATCATAAAGCTTATAATCAAATTCGCGCTTCCGTCTATTGGGGGAATGGTTGCGCATTCGCTTTATAACATAATAGACCGCATATTTATGGGACACTACGTAGGCACAGAAGCGCTTGCGGCAGTCAGTTTATGTTTTCCATATATGCTATTCAGTTTTGCTTTATCTATAATGCCAAGCGCCGGCGGAGCTGCGTTGATATCGATAGCCCTTGGGGAGAGAAATAAACAACGCGCGGAGAAAGTTCTCGGCAATGGCTTGTTAATGGCTTTTACCGCTTCTTTGATCCTATGTTTCGTTGGTTACTTTTACGCTCACGATATAATAAGAATAAGCGGTGGAAGCGGCGTTATCGGTAAAGCTGCGGAAGAATATTTGAATATTATAGTTCTCGGCGTCCCTTTCTCAACTTTTGCGTTTGCGATGAACGGCTACATAAGGGCTCAAGGCTCGCCCATGTATGCTATGGGCGCTCTTATATCGGGCGCGGTGTGTAATATTGTTTTAGATGCTTTATTTATCGTTTATTTTGGCTGGGGTGTGCGCGGGGCGGCTTATGCAACCGTGTTGTCTCAGTTTATCGCTTTAGTTTGGGCGTTATCGTTTTTTGTATTTAGAATAGGAGAATTACGAGTTCATTTTAAAAATTTTATTCCTGAACTTTCAATTTTTCTCCGTATTTTTGTGATAGGCTTATCTCCAGCTGTAACGGAATCTGCATTCGCATTTTTCATGCTCCTTCTTAACAGGGCTCTTGCTTTTCATGGCGGAGATTTGGCTATTTCCGCGCTGGGGATATTTATGGGATGGGATTCTTTGCTGTTCCTTCCTGTTATTGGAATAGGAGAAGCTGTTCAGCCGCTTTTCGGTTATAATTTTGGAGCCAGGCTTTTTCATAGGGTGGATGCAGCTTTAAAAACAGCGTTGACTTTAGCGTGCGGATATTTTTTGTGCAGTGCGTTTGTAGTGTGTTTCCTCACGGAGTACATGGTAAGAATGTTTACAAGTAATCAGGAACTTATCAATATTTCCGTAGTCGGCATGAAAGTAAGCTATGCGGGCGTTATCTTTGTCGGGGTAACGATAATCTCAAACAGCTATCTCCAAGGAACTGGGCGGGCAAAATTATCGATTTTTCTTACATTTTGCAGGCATTTATTGTTCCTTATCCCCTCGATATTGATACTCCCTGAATATTGGGGGCTTATGGGCGTTTGGGCAAGTTTCCCGGTTATTGACCTTTGCGGAGGCCTTGTATCTGTTGGCGTACTTTATTATCTTCATAAAAACAGAGTTGAGAGCGGAGATTTGAGTTAGTAAAATAAAGGCAAAAACAGTTGTTTTCAATCCACTCTCCACACTTCCTTAAATGAAAGGGGGAACGTGCGCAGGTTTCCTGCGCGAACGAATGATAAATAACTTCACTTGGTATATCCCAACCATGGTAATGTTTGGGAAAGGTTTGGCCCAGAAAATAGGAGATCAGATAGCGAGCGTAGGAGCTAAGAAAATAATGCTCATTATGGGCGGGCAGTCGGCATACAAAAGCGGGGCATACGAACAGGTTTCTCAGTCCCTCAAGAAGAATAGGATTGAATTTATTGAGATAGTTGGGGTAAAATCAAACCCGCACGTTGAACTTGTGCGTGAAGCTATAGCAAGGCTTGCTGTAACTCCAGTCGATGTGATTGTTCCTGTCGGCGGAGGCAGCGTTTTCGATACCGCTAAGGCGGTGGCTGCCGGCGCAAAATATAACGGGGATATATGGGATCTGGTGAAAGGCAAATCCCCCATAACGAAAACTCTTCCGGTAATGGGCGTACTTACGGCTTCCGCAACTTCCTCCGAGATGAACAATATAGCCGTTCTCACTAATCATAAAACAGAGGAAAAAATATCGTTCACGAGCCCTCTGTTATACCCCAAACTGTCAATAATTGACCCTGAGCTTCAATATACGCTGCCGGAACGCCAGACGGTTGCGGGCGGAATAGATATTATGGCTCATGTAATGGAACGATATTTTGAGGGAAATGAAGTCCCGGAACTACTTTTTGAACAATATGAAGTTTATTTACGTTCAATGCTGCGCTGTATCCCGGAACTTAGAGCTAACCCGAGAAATTATGATGCACGAGCAGAATACGCTTGGATAGCGACTTTAAGCCATAACGGAAGCCTGTCTTACGGATTAAAAAACAGGGGGGATTTTTCATCCCATAAACTTGGACACGCTTTAAGCCTGTTTTATGATATTTCACATGGAGATTCGATTTCCATAATGATGCCGTCTTGGATAGAATACGTTTCAAAATTTAATCCCGTCCCGCTTGAGCGTTTCACAAAGAATATAATGGGACTTGACGAGCTTAGAAGCACGTTTCGCAGTTGGGGAGCGCCTATCACCCTCAGAGAGATAAAAGTCCGGGAAAACGATATCGAAAGAATAGCTGATAATGTTGCAAAATTAGCTCCAATGGGTACAATAAAAACCCTTGAGAGGGAAGATATAATTGAAATCATCAAAATTGCCTGGTGAAAAAATAGGGACTATGGATTAGGAAGGAATCATCGAATTACACGTATTTTACGAATAATGGCAACAGGTTTTATTACTTATTTTTATTGCTTATTCGTGCCAATTCGTCTAATTCGTTGACTTAACAATGGAGTTATATAAGAGAGGAGTTATTATATGAAAAAAATAGTTTTTAGTTTGGTTTTGCTTTTTGTTATCAACTCAGCTGCAATGGCTGCCCATCAGCTTTCTGAATTTCCTTTGGGAATGACCAAAATGGAAGCTCTTGCAAAGGGACTTGTCCTGCAAGATCAGCAAGGAGGGCTGATGAATATTGCGTTTGGAGGCAGAGAGTGGCCAACAGCGTTGGTATTTGAAAATGATAAGCTGGTTTACCTTCTCCTTAAAGGAAATGGAGATGAGTATGTATCTGCCATTAATTACGGGCTGGTAGCGCAGCTTGGATGGTTGATAATATACGAGGCTACGGATAAAAATCTTGTATTTGATGCGATAAAACTTGCTTCCTCAGGTATGGATGAAATGGCCATAGCCGATGAATATGAAAAGTTTCTGACAATTATGGAGTCACAAAGGTTTACCAGTTCCACTTCCGTATATATAAGCAGTATGGTTTGGGCTGCTTTCAAACAATTGAGAGGTGAAAACCCTGTTGACACTTATCCTGAAGCCACTTTATGCCATGCCACTATCAACGGAAATGACGTCTCATTAGTGTTCACAACATTTGGGTATATGGATAGAATCAAAAAATAGGGGACGCCTCCTTAGGCGTCCCTTTTAGTATTATGCAGGGTTTCTTTTTGGCGGGATGACCTCCAACCAGTATCCGTCAGGATCTTCGATGAAGTAAATCCCCATATCCTTGTTCTCGTAGCAAATACAGCCCATTTCCTCATGAAATTTGTGGGCTGCGTCGAAATCATCTGCCGAAAAAGCAATGTGAGATTCGTTATCTCCCAAGTCGTAAGGTTCTTTTCTGTCATGAAGGTGGGTGAGTTCGATTTGGTGCCCGCCTGTTTCGTCGCTGAGAAAGACCAGCGTGAATCCTTCTCTTTCCATGCGCCTTGCCACTTGCAACCCAAGCGCTTTTTCATAAAACGCCAAGCTGCGCTCCAAGTTCAAAACATTGATGTTGGTGTGCAGGATTTTACTTTTCATTTTATCGCCTCGTGCCGTAAAATTTTTTAAACTATGTATAGTTAATTGTATTACAATAGCGAGTATGCGACAGTTACGCCTATAAACACGATGGCGACTGTACAAGAAACTGTAATCACGTTATTGAACGATGGCCCTGCGGTATCCTTTAGCGGGTCGCCGACTGTGTCGCCAATGACCGCCGCTTTGTGGTTATCGCTGCCTTTGCCGCCAAAATTACCTTTCTCAATGTTCTTTTTCGCGTTATCCCATGCGCCGCCTGAATTTAGCATAAATACTGCCATGGAGAAACCGACAATTATTATGGCCGCAAGATAGCCCACAACGCCTGCAGCGCCTAACAAGACACCGGTAATGATCGGCGCAATAATAACCAGCATGGCGGGAGCGATCATTGCCTTTAGCGCGCCGCGCGTGCAAATATCAACGCACGTTGCGTAGTCCGGATCGGCTTTGCCCTCCATCAGCCCTACTATCTCCCTGAACTGGCGCCTGACCTCCACAACGATTTTTTGCGCCGCTAACTGAACAGCGGACATACAAAACGCCGCGAAGAGGAACACAACCGCTGCGCCGGCAAAAAAGCCAATCAGAACCGGCGGGTTGACGATAGAGAGATTGAGAAATGCGTTCAATTTATCACCGGCCTCTACGGCTTTAGCCAATTCATCTTGCGCAACGTTCACATAGCAAACCAAAAGCGAAAGGCCTGTAAAAGCGTTGGAAGCGATAGCAAAGCCCTTTCCTGTGGCTGCCGTGGTATTACCCAAAGCGTCAAGAGCGTCGGTGCGTTCACGAACCTCATGTGGAAGGTGAGCCATTTCTGCGATACCGCCCGCGTTGTCGGCAACAGGGCCAAAGGCGTCGGTAGCAAGAATAATGGCATTAGTGGCAAGCATGGCAACCGCCGAGAGCCCAATACCATACAGACCGGCATTGTAGTTCAAAAGGACGGCAGGGCTGGTAGGATCAGCAGCTCCAAGATATCTGAAGCCGCCGGATATAACAAAGCTGAACAGGGCAGCGCCCCCCATGGTCAAAAGAGGCCCAAAAACTGATCTCATGCCCAAAGACAAGCCGCCGATTATCAAAGGCGCTGCGCCGGTTTGACTTGATTCAGCGAGTTCGCGTGTTGGTTTGCTGGCGTCGGAGGTGTAATACTCTGTGAACAGGCTGACGAGGAAGCCGGCGATAATGCCAACAAGTACAGATCCGGAAAGACCCCAGGCATTCTGTACCATATTGTCGGAGCCTGAGTGGGCTGCAACCCAATGTATCAGCGGCAGGGTGACAATAGCCGCAAGAGCTCCGGCAATGTAGACGCCTTTACGCAGGGAGTTAAGGAGAGTTTTCTGGTCTGTCTGTTCCTTTGTCTGCACAAAGTAGGTGCCGATAATTGAGCAAATGATGCCAATAACGGATGCAATGATGGGCAGCATGAATCCGGCTACGCCATACCCGGCGCCAAAGCTGATGGCAATGGTTGCCACCAGGGCATTGGAGTTGGATTCATGGAGGTCGGCGCCCATTCCGGCAACGTCGCCGACATTGTCGCCGACATTGTCTGCGATAACGGCTGGATTCCTCGGATCGTCCTCCGGTATACCGGCTTCAACCTTACCGACAAGATCCGCGCCAACGTCTGCAGCTTTTGTAAATATTCCGCCGCCGACACGGGCGAATACTGCCACTACGGCAACGCCCATTCCAAAAGTGACCATAGTATACGCAATTACATTATCGCTTTCCCCGAAATAATACTTGAGGAGCATATACCAAATCGTTATCTCCAATATCGCGAGCCCATTGACTACAAAGCCCATGACGGATCCTGATGAAAAACCCACGCGAAGAGCTTCGTTGAGTCCCACACTTGCAGCTTGTGCCGTGCGGGAGTTGGCATGTGTGGAAACCATCATACCAACTACTCCGCACAGCGCGGTTAAAGTGCCGCCTGTTATAAAAGCGTACGGTGTATATATGTTGAGAAGACCATACCTGGAAAGAACAAACAAAAGTACGAACATTACGATAAGAAAGACTGCAACGGTACTGTACTGACGCTTAATAAAAGCGTATGCGCCGGTGCGTATAGCGGCTGCGATCTTTATCATGGCCTCGTTGCCTTCTGGGTATTTAAGCACTTTACGGGCTTCCATAAAAGCAAAGGCGAGTGAAACAAAAGCACCAACATATCCTAACCAAAACAAGCTTTCGACCATATATATTTACCCCTGTCCTATTTTTTTGTTTTTTTTGTTTTTTTCTATTTTTCTATTGCATGTGGGCTTATCTCGTAAATATAATGGTGCCGGGGGGGAGACTCGAACTCCCACGAGGTTGCCCCCGGTGGATTTTGAGTCCACTGCGTCTACCATTCCGCCATCCCGGCACAGAAATAAATTATATCACAAAAAGAATTTAATGCCCAGTTGTTAAAAAAAAGTATTTCACGTTCGCAGGTTTCTTTTTGCAGGCATTGTAAATGTTTTACATTCCCATATAGGCGCGGCGAACTTCGTCGGATTCGAGCAGTTCCTGGGATATACCCTCCCGGACGATACTGCCGACTTGCACAATGTAACCTCTGTCAGAGACTTCAAGGGCTTCCTGCACCATCTGCTCCACCAGCAGGATGGACACGCCTTTCTTGTTTATTTCCTTAACGGATTCGAGGACTTTTTCGACGAGACTCGGCATCAGGCCGAGCGAAAGTTCGTCAAGCATCAGCAGTTTTGGTGCGCTCATCAACCCGCGCGCTATCGCGCACATTTGTTGTTCGCCTCCGCTCATTGTCTGAGCAAGCTGATTTTCACGTTCCTTAAGAATTGGGAAAAGTTCAAAAATCTCTTCCAGCCTTTCATCGATTGTCTTCCTGTCCTTCTCCACAAACGCACCGAGTTCAAGATTCTCCCGCACGGAAAGGTTTGCAAAGAGCCTGCGACCCTCCGGGACATAGCTGATACCCTTGCGGATCATTCCATTTGCGGGAGCGCCGGCTATTTCCATTCCTTCGAAAACGATGCTTCCGCTCCGGGGAGGAACAAGCCCCGCAATGGACTTCATCAGCGTTGACTTTCCCGCGCCGTTCGCTCCAATTATAGCAACAATTTCTCCGCGCCGGACTTCGAGCGACACATCCCTGATAGCCTGCATCTCTCCATAATAACAGGTAATGTCAGACACTTTCAAGATCACGTCATTCATGATTGCCCACCAATGCTTCCTTGAGCAGCCAAGCGCTTGGCAAATTTCTCACCCAAATATGCGCGGATGACATTCTCGTCCTTGGCGATTTCACCCGGAGGCCCCTCCGCTATCTTGCTCCCGCTGCTTAAAACCACGACCTTGTCGG
>WRBZ01000017.1 GCA_009784305.1 Synergistaceae bacterium | reverse complement strand
TGCGCCGCTGAGCCCGGCGTTGAATCACTTATGAAGCGCGGATGGTTGTTTTTGGAGGATGAAGAATGGAAACAGGCGGATGAATACTTTGACAGGGTGTTGGATATAGACCCGGAACACGCGCCGGCATATTTAGGTAAATTGTGCGCGGAGCTGAAGATAAAAGACGAAGCGGACCTGGCAAACCATGCAAAAACGTTGGACGACATGCAGAATTACCAGAGGGCATTACATTTTGCCGACGCGGATTTCCGCGCCCTTATCGAAGGATATAATCAGGCAATTATGGCATGTCCGTTTCAAGTTGGAGCTGTCATACAGTTCGGCGGATATGACTGGCGCGTGCTTGACGTGCAGGACAACAGGGCGTTGATACTGAGCGATAAAATAATCGAAAAAAGAGCGTATCATAATATAGGAGGCAACATCATATGGGAGGTGTGTGATTTGCGGAGTTATCTGAACGGCGAATTCCTGCAAAAATTCACAGCAGAGGATCAGGAACGGATTGTCGAAACAAGAATTAACAATCCGGACAACCTGTGGTATGGTGTAACCGGCGGCAACGACACAACTGATAAGGTATTTTTACTGAGCCTTGAAGAGGCTGACAGATATTTTGGCGACAGCGGAGATTATGAGAACAAAAGGCGTAAAAGATACGAGGGGCAACACCCTAACGGTGAGTGGGTCCCAGCCAATGACGGCCGTGTATTTTCAAACACAAGCGACAGCGGCAGAATAACAGAATATAACGATGAAGCTTCGTGGTGGTGGCTTCGGTCGCCCGGCATCTATAACTCTCTTGCTGCCGATGTCAACCTTGACGGTTTTGTCAATGTCCGTGGCATCCTTATCTATAATGTCCACGGCGGAGTTCGCCCCGCTTTGTGGCTGCATCTTTAAAACAGCCTGATTGACTCCGGAAATGGCTTTTGAAAGTTTGAAAGAATATAAGGAGGCGTAAAACGTGAGTTTAAAATGTGACGCGGTATTTCAAGGAGGCGGAGTAAAAGGGATAGGTCTTGTCGGCGCGGTTGCTGCTATTGAAAAAGCCGGATATGAGTTTGTGAATGTCGCCGGGTCTTCGGCGGGGGCTATTATTTCAGCGCTTATCGCAGCAGGATATGAAAGCGAAGAGCTGAGGATAGAGCTGAAAAAATTAGATTATATGAAGTTAAAACAAGAAAACTTCCTCGATAAGCTGGGCGCTATGGGTAAAACATTAAGTATAATAATGAATTATGGAGTTTACAACGCCGATTATTTTGAGAACTGGCTTGATTCGTTACTTAGAAGAAAAAATAAAACTCGGTTCAAAGATATTAAAACCGATTTTGAAGAAGAGAAATACAGGTATAAATTCAACGCCATAGCGTCTGACCTTACTGATAGGAAAATGCTTGTCCTGCCCGGCGATCTGAAACAATTCGGATTTGATCCCGATGAGTTCTCAATCGCAAAAGCTGTCAGAATGAGCATGAGTATACCTGTCTTTTTCGAACCATTCAGGCTCAAGGATATTGATGGTAAAGAGCATATAATAGTTGACGGCGGGCTTTTAAGCAATTATCCCATATGGCTTCTTGATGACAATAGCAAAAATCCGTCATGGCCTACGTTTGGATTTAAATTCAGTACGGATATTAATGACGATCAGAATCAACCCGGCGGTTATGAACAGACGGCCGCGATAAAAAATATATTTAATTACATAATGTCTCTTTTGAACACAATGTTGGATGCACACGACAAATATCATGTATCAACTTCCAGCGGGGATTTTGAACGAACAATACTCATTTCAAACAAATTAGGAAAGGGTGTAAATAAGAAAAGGGAACAAATAGGTACAACCGACTTTGACATAACGCAAGAAGAATGTGATGAGCTCTTTTCAAATGGGTTTTATTCGGCTGAAAAATTTTTAGCCAAGTGGAATTTTGGCGATTGGGTAGAAAAGTATAGAAAATAAATAAGACAAATTATGCTAAACACAGTTAGAACCCTCTGCGAGGGCGGTTTTAAAGAGTTTCCCACAGCGGTAGTCGGCGATATAATGCTTGACCATTACATATACGGTGAAGTGAACAGGATTTCTCCCGAAGCGCCCGTTCCGGTGCTCAATGTCAAGGAAGAAAAATATATACTCGGCGGAGCGGGGAATGTGGCGATGAACCTGCGAGGACTGGGGCTGCCCGTTAAAGTTTTCGGAAGGGCAGGGAACGATCAGGCGGGTGATAAAGTTGTGGAGTTATTTGAGCTGGCTGGTATTGACGCGTCCGGCATTTGGTTTCACGGGGAAACAATATTAAAAACTCGCCTCTTGGGCGGGAGAGGGCAGCAAATGCTCCGTATTGACAGGGAAAAGGTATTGCATCCAAGCGATGAAGAAATAATCGGAGCTTTGAATAGCATAGTAAATTTGCAAGGTTTAAGAGCAGTAATTTTGTCGGATTACAGCAAAGGAACGCTGACGGAAAAGCTTTGCGCGGGAGTAATAAATTTGTGTAAATCAAAAAATATTCCTGTTTTCGTTGATCCTAAGGGCAGCGACTGGGAACGCTACCGCGGGGCCACGATGGTGACTCCTAACTTACGCGAGCTTGGTGAAGTTTCGAATATGAGAATTTCCAACGAAGATGACCTTATATCGGAAGCAGGCAGCGCAGTCCGGGCTGAATATGGACTTGATTCACTGCTTGTGACAAGGTCTGATCGCGGGGCTACTTTGATAAAGGATAACCTGGTTCATCATGAACGGGCGAGAATGGTCGATGTTTATGACGTATCCGGCGCGGGCGACACGATGATAGCGACGGTAGCGGCTTTTATCGCAGCCGGAACCGATATTTATGAAAGCATAAAACTGGCGAATATCGCGTCTCAAATAGTCATAGGCAAAGTCGGAACGTATCCCATCAAAGCTTTTGAGTTGCTTAATTATATAAGCGAAGTAAACAGACTAAATTCTAATAAATTATTTACAATTGAAGAAACAGTTTCAAAAGTTGCTTCATGGAAGGACAATAATGAAAAGGTAGTTTTCACCAACGGGTGCTTTGATGTATTCCACGCTGGGCATTTGGACAGCCTTGTAAGGGCGAAAAATTTGGGGGATCGTCTCATAGTCGGTTTGAATTCCGATGATTCCGTGCGCCGCTTGAAAGGCAGCTCCCGCCCCGTTAATGATGAAAACGCCCGCGCGCGAATACTGGAGGCTCTTTCAATAGTTGATTGCGTAGTTATTTTCGATGAAGATACGCCGGAAAGGCTGCTTTCATTTCTGACCCCAGACGTCTTAGCGAAAGGCGGAGATTATGCTCCGGATCAGGTTGTGGGAAGACAATACGCTAAAGAGGTAGTAATACTTCCGATATTGGAAGGTTACTCAACGACCGGTATTTTGAGGAAGATAGACGATGATCGAAAAATGTAGGAAAATAGTTGAAGATTCAGTTATGCTCTTTAATAAACTGCTTTATGATGATAGACTCCTGAAAAAAATTGAAGATGTCATATCGGCTGTTATTAATTGCATAAAAAGCGGAGGGAAAATATTGATATGCGGAAATGGCGGCAGCGCAGCGGACGCGCAGCATTTTGCCGCGGAACTTGTTGGAAATTTCATAATAAAAGACCGCAAAGGATTTCCGGCAATTGCTCTGACGTCTGATACAGCAGTTCTGACATCTCTTTGTAATGATCTTTCAGTTGAACAAATTTACGCCCATCAGGTGGAAGCTGTCGGAAAAGCAGGAGATTTACTTATAGGAATAACCACGAGCGGTAAATCCAAAAATATCATAAATGCACTTAATTTATCAAGGGCTGTAGGGTTAAAAACTATATGCTTAACTGGCCTTTTACCTGAAGACGCAGAAATAAGGCTTTTCAGTGATATCGTAATAGACGTTCCATCTTCAAGCACTCCGCGAATACAGGAGGTTCACGGCTTGTTGATTCACGTTATCTGCGAGGTTGTAGAATCAGAAATTGCGGAAAAGAGGGCGTAATAGTTTTCGACGGCTCTTTCTTCGGAGAAAAATTTAGCGCGTGATATCAAAAGCTCTTCAGGCAGCGGATTATCCAGCATTATATTGATGGCTTTCGCTATATCTTCCGGGTCGCCGACTTTAGCCAGCGCTCCATATTTTCCGTTATCTAAAATCTCGCTCGGTCCGCTTTTACAGTCAGTTGACACAACATTGCACCCGCAAGCCAAAGCTTCAGCCACAACATTACCAAACCCCTCAAAACGTGATGTCAGGACGAAAAGAGCTGCTTTTTTCATGAAAGGATATGGATTTGGGATATAGCCGGGCATACGTATCTTTTCGGAAAGCCCTAATTCCATTACCATATTTTCCAACATTTTTCTTTGCTTACCTTCGCCAAGCAAGAGTAATTTAAGATTATCCCTGCTTTTTGAAACTATTTCAAATGCCTTGATAAGGGTCGCAAAGTCCTTTTGGTCTCCAAACCTTCCAACTCCGATTATCACAGAGCCGCTATTTTCATAAAACCATTGGTCGTCGATAGGTTCGCTTATCTGTGACAGAAGCTCTTTGTTGACGACCGGGTTGTATATTACGTGAATCTTATCGGATGGCAGCAGATTTAAAGTTCTCATTTCTTTTGCAACGCCTTCCGATATGCATACGCATGCATCTGCATACCTATAAAGCAGCTTACATCTGAGAAATCTCAGCTTTGTCTGGATAGGGCCTCTATCCATAGTGAACATATTGCGCTGGGATATTATGACTTTGAATGGTATATTCAGTACCGCTTTAGCCATGAGAGCTCTCATCGATGTATATATTGGCAGGAGGTAATCAATGTCCATTGAGCGAATTTTCAATATTAACCTGATAAATGAAGATTTAATATCGATGACCTGAATATTGGGGTTTATTGAATTTAACATTTCACCTTCTCTTTTCAAGATAAAAAGCGTTACTTTCATTCCGTAATTTGCAAGCCCGTTTGCTAAACGGAGAGAAGAACGCTCAGCTCCGCCTTGCCCTAAGTCGCGCAACAAAAAAGCGACATGAAAGATTTTCCTTGATTTATTTAAGTTATTAATCAATGCATTCCCCCCATTATTCCAAATTCCAAATGTAAATATAATTTTGCTATAATTCACTTCAAAAATCAATGAAACACTGAGCAAATACAAATTTACATGGGGGTAATTTCGTGAAAATCGCAATGCTATGCAGCGATACGAATATTGGTGGGATACTGGGATCGAACAAAAGGCATACCTTAACTCCACAAAAAGGAGAACGTTTTCTGTGGGTCCGATTCTGGGCTTTAGGAGATGTTTTGCAAGGTGCGGCTGACGCGTTTCTTGTGAAGAAAAAATTCCCCGATATTTCAGTTTCTTTTCTTACCATGCCGATATATAGAGAAATCATTGCCTCTCAACCTTATATAGATGAGGTAATATGCGGGAATAAAAGGCCTTTAACTGAGTTTTTCAGGACTGCGTATTTAATGAGAAAGAAGAAATATGACTGGATAGGCAGCACATACCGCGGAGGACGGATACCTTTGCTTTCTTTGCTGGGCGGAGTAAAAAATCGTATCGGCGACAGCAGATATTTCCAATTTATTAATGATTGCAATGTTTATGATTGGGGAAAAGAACATGGTTTCAGTATTTTTGAGAGGGACGAGCCATGTATTTTTGCAGCTCCCGATAGTATGGAAAACGCAAGTAAAATTCTCCATGATCTTCGGGGAAAAAAAATTTTTGCTGTTATAGGCGCCAGCTTCGAAGCTAAGATGCTCCCGGCTGAAAATTGGGTAAAAATTCTTCTTCCTCTTGTCAATGATGGATGCAGCGTGGTATTGAACGGATATGGAGAAAAAGAGGATAAAATAGCTGCGTGTATTATTGATGGAATCGGAATAAAAAACGAGGAGAGGGTATTAAACCTTGTCGGAAAACTGAACTTTGCACAAATGTTAGGTGTGGCTTTATCTTGCGATATAGCTGTCGGGAATGATTCAGGCCCGCTTCACATACCGGCGCTTGGAGGTATTCCAACCGTTGGTATTTCTGATTATATACTTCCAAAAGAAATTGGATACTTGATGCCATGGTTTACCCCGATTACGGCTTATAATAAACCTTTAGGAAATTTGAAAAACAGACATCGCTCACAATCCGCGATTGCAAATATACCACCTGAAGCTATTGTTAATAAAATCAGGGAAAAGATAGGGATTAGGTAGCAGGAAGCAGGGATTAGAAAAACAAAGGCAAAAATATAAGTAAAAAGACAGACAAAAAAGGAGAGTGTTTCAGTAATGAGAAAACCAATTGTTCTTACGCTGGCAGTTTTAATAGCAGCGTTTTCCCTCGCAGTTTGGTTAATCGGCTATGATGCCTCATCAATTCAAGCACATGAACGTCGGATTGGAAATATCATACCGTTCGGCGGATACGACTGGCGTGTGCTTGACGTGCAGGGCAGCATGGCGCTGACAATAACGGAGAATGTAATCAAGAGACGCCCATATAACGCGCAACAAACAGGCGTGACATGGGAAACGTGCCCCCTGCGGGAATATCTGAATGGCGAGTTCCTGCAAAAATTTACAAGGGAAGAACAGGGGCGGATTGCTGAAACAAGAATCCAAAATCATGACAATCTATGGTACGGGACCAAAGGCGGCGATGACACCAACGATAAGATATTTTTACTGAGCCTTGAGGAAGCGGACAAGTATTTTGGCAACAGCGGAGACTATCAGAACAAAAGGCGTAAAAGTTACGAAAACGGTAAGTGGGTTTCAGTCGATAACGGGTTTGCATTTTCAAACGCAAACGACAGTGATAGGATAGCAAACTATAGCAGACAAGCTTCGTGGTGGTGGCTGCGGTCGCCTGGCCGTACTATCCATAATGTTTCTGTTGTCTACGATGACGGACTTGTCGACGTTGGCGGCTACGGCGCCAGCTTTGAACACGGTGGTTTACGCCCCGCTTTGTGGCTTAATCTTTAATTCATTATGTATATTCTTACCGGCGGGGCTGGTTTTATTGGAAGCAATATATTAAAAGCGCTTAATGAGCGAGGTGTAAGTGATGTTATTGTAGTCGATAATCTTACCCGTAATGAGAAGTTTAAGAATATCGTGGGCTTACATTTCAATGACTATATTGATAAAACCGATTTTATTAATTATATAAACGAGGGTAAAATTAAAAAAATAACCGCAATTATACACCATGGAGCATGTTCAGACACGACAGAATCAAATGGTAAATATATGATGGATAACAACTACTCGTACAGCCGCAATATTGCAGAATACTCGATAGCTCATGATATTCCGTTTATATATGCTTCTTCTGCGTCTGTTTACGGCATCGGTGAAAGCGGTTTTACCGAGTCTTTTCAATGCGAGGCTCCAATAAATATCTACGCTTATTCTAAATATCTTTTTGACCAATGGGTTAGAAAACATTTACATGAAGTTTCTTCAACTTTTGTAGGTTTGCGCTATTTCAATGTTTATGGCCCCAATGAATATCATAAAGGAAAAATGAGTTCAATGGTCTTTCAAGCGTATGAGCAAATTAAAACTGCAAAGAAAATCAAACTGTTTAAAGGTTATGGGAATATAAAAGACGGCGAACAAAGCAGAGATTTTATTTTCATTGATGATGTAGTGTCTATCGTCATGTTTTTTATTGATAGTCCTTTCAGAAAGGGCATCTTCAATATTGGAACCGGTAAATCTCGTTCATTCAATGAATTGGCTCGAATTTTAATTGATTGTTATGGTGCGGGAGAGATAGAATATATTCCATTTCCTGATGAACTTAAAGGGAAATACCAAAATTACACTCAGGCTGAATTGGGTGCTTTAATGTCCGCTGGGTATGATAATAAATTTACTTCGCTAGAATATGGAATAAAAAAATATGTAGAAATACTTATAGGGGAGAATAAAAAAAATGGAAATCAAAACGTATGATGGAAAAGCTGCTGAATGGAAAGGGGATTCTATTGCAGTCATCCTTCAGCAAGAGGAAAAATGCGAGCATCTTGGCAAATTATCGGGAATTATTAAAGAAATACAGTCCAGAAAAGATTTCACAGGCAAAAAAGGTAGCTTTATCAAAGTTCCCATTATGGACGGAGCTGTAAAAAATCTATACTTAATTGGCGCCGGCAAGGATGAAGGAAAAAGCTTACCTACGACTGTTCGCTCCACTATTGCAGAACTGATGCGCAAAATTAAGGCCGACAACTGCAAGGATTTATTAGTCTATATACCGGCAGCAGCTTCTGTAAAGGATAAAAAGCGTTTTTTTTCGGCGGTTGGGGAAGGTATTGAACTTGGCGTCTATAGTTTCGATAAATATAAAACAGTAAAAGAGGATGAAGAGAATAAGAGCAAGCTTGAGAAGGTTTCAGTCGCGGGCGCCGATGATGAGTTTTTAAGTAAAGGAATAATTTATGCCTGTTCTCAGAATTATTCAAGGAATTTGGCCAATGAGCCTGGCAATATGATTTATCCTCAAACTCTTGCTGAACACGCTAAGGAGTTGGCCGATAGATTGGGGCTTGAATGTGAAATTTGGGAAGAGAAAAGAATAATAAAGGAGAAAATGTGCTGCCTTTACGCGGTAGGAGCGGGGTCGGAAAAAAAGCCGCGTTTTATACATCTTGTATATCGCCCAGTGGGGATAAAGAAAGCCAAAAAAATTGCATTAGTGGGAAAAGGGCTTACTTTTGACAGCGGAGGGCTCGATATCAAACCTTCCGACTTTTTGAGGACTATGAAAGGCGATAAATCCGGAGCTTGTAACGTGCTTGGAGCCATGCAGGGCATAGCGAAACTGAAACCGAAAGTTGAAGTTCATGGAATAATCGGTGCTGCTGAGAATATGCCGGGAGGAGCCAGCTTTCGCCCTGACGATATTTTAACAGCGCGCAACGGAAAAACCATAGAAATAGACAATACGGACGCGGAAGGAAGGCTGGTTCTTGCGGATGCACTATGTTATGCGTCAGAGCTGAAGCCTGACGTGATAATAGATATGGCAACATTGACCGGAGCTTGTGCGGTTGCTTTAGGACCGAACAGAGCAGGGCTTTTTTCAAATGATGACGATCTTGCCAGTGAAATCTTATCGGCAGCTGAAGCTTGCGGAGAAAACCTTTGGCGTCTGCCTGCGGAAGATGAAAAAATATCGGAGTCTATGAAATCTCCTGTTGCCGATATGGTAAATTGCGGGAGCCGATATGGAGGAGCAATATTTGCCGCCATATTTTTACAGGAATTTATCGGAGAAATCAAGAAAGGGAAAAAAATTCCATGGGCCCATCTGGATATTGCCGGAGTGGATTTTTTCAAGGAGAACACTTCGATTTACTCAAAAGGAGCAAGTGCGTTCGGGACTCGCACTTGTCTTGAGTTTATTATTAATCGGTTTTCCATCTGAACGAGCCGGATTTTATTGTGTTCAATATGATTGTGCAGTTATCTATTTCTGTCAATCTGCACAGTGTTTCTTTTAAGTCTAAATCTGTGCTGATTTGAGTAATAGAATTGTTTATAGCTTCTGCTAAATAATTGGGAGAAAAACTGAGCCACATCAGAGCTTCTTCAGGAGGTTCCGGCAGAGGTTGCTCACCGCTATTTGTTATGTTGCGTATGTCAATTATGCCCGCTTCAAGAAATTCCTTGGACTGAGAAAGCCAGAGTGATAACGGTGCATATGAATAATATCCGTTGTTGGTGGGCTCAAGCTCATATTTTTTGTTGAATAAATCATATGCGAAATCAAAAAGAGCTTGTTTTGTGGCATCGTTTTTTAAATGAAACCTCAGTAATAGAGGGGGGATCGATATTCCATCCCATAGAGCGTTTCCAGAGCTGATAGTTGCGTATAGCTCCCCTCTCATAGACCTGAGCAATGAAGCTGCGTTCCTGTTTTTTGCGTTTTTACTGATGAACATTTGAAAATGCGGGATAAGTTCTATAAGCGTGATGTTTGAAGCCAAACGAGCATAAGTGTGCCCCTTAATAAGAGGAAAATTTTTAATTTTAATTGGATTCAAGTCCATCAGCCATGTTGCAGGTATTATCGATTCGATATTTAGCAAATCGAAATTCATAACACATTCGTTATCATTTAATTTAGAAAGCTCTGCTTTAAGAAAAATAGGTATATTCGGCGCATGTGTGACTTTGGAAATCAGTCCCGCGTCGCTTGCTAAAACCCTTCCTTCTACATTTCTGTCTTCGGGCTTAGATATTATCCTTGCTTTGCGGGTGTGCATCTGAATTGCATGGTCAATGACCTGTTGGGCTTCAGGAGTGTATGCCCTGAAATCCCATTCATCATTGACAACAGTTCCAGTTATTTTGTGCATTTTACCATTTTGCCAGTATATGAATAAGATTGACCTATCGTTTGTTCCTGTTATTTCCGGGTATCCTTTAAATTCGCTGTATAAATAAGGCAAATTTTCAGGCAGCTCGAACAACGATAGCGAAACATCATCGCTGCTCTTAAAATGCATTGCAACAAATGTAAGGATGCTTGAAATCGCAATAAAGAAGGCAAATATGAAAATGAAAAATCTACCATGCTTCAAATCACATCAATTTCCTTCCTGCTCAATAGGGTTACGTTTTTTAAAGTATGTTTTCATCGTCCATGCCATGATATAAACCGGAGGGATCAGATAAAGGGTTAAAAACCCTCCCCCAATCATCCCTCCTATCATAACTATTGCCATTGGAGCCCTGTCCGCCGCCCCTGCGCCGGTAGTCATCGCCATAGGGGCAACTGCTATCAATGTAGTTATAGTTACCATGAAAATGGGTCTGAAGCGCGTTTTTGACGCTTCAAGTATAGCTTTCGTAAAATTTACCCCGCTGCGGCGGCGCATTTCCGCGAAGTCAGTTATAACTATGGCATTATTAACTGAAAGTCCCACCAACATTATTATTCCCAGCAAAGAAAAAACCGAAAATGTAGTTCCCGCTGCCAGCATCATTGGTATTATTCCGGTTATCGCGATTGGAACACTCA
>WRBZ01000016.1 GCA_009784305.1 Synergistaceae bacterium | reverse complement strand
TATATCTATAAGCCATGTAGGAAATGGGATAACCATCATTATCACAACAAGAACTAAAAATAATGCAACGCCTATATCCGAAAACTTCATTATTTTACTTAAACGCGATTCAGACATGCTCCCATCCCTCCTTTTATTTTATCTATTTGCCTTTCTTAAGTTTATATACAAATGCAAGCACTTCCGCTATGGCTTTATAAAACTCCGCAGGTATTTCATCCCCTATTTCAGCGCTTTCATATAGAGCCCAAACAAGCGGCTTTCTTTCCAAAACAGGAATTCCATGCTCGATTGCTATATCCCTTATTTTACGCGCAATCAACCCTTTACCTTTAGCTAACACTATCGGCGCTTGCATAAGCTCTCTGTCATAATGCAAAGCAATAGCTAAAGTTGTTGGGTTAGTAATAACCACATCAGACTTTGGAACAGAAGACATCATACGCCTTCTTGCCAATTCCCGCTGGCGTTGTTTTATTTTGCTCTTGATCTGAGGATCTCCTTCGGTTTGTTTATGTTCCTCCTTTATGTCATGTTTACTCATTCTGAGTTTTTTTTCAAAATCCCATTTTTGATAAGCATAGTCTAAAACTGCCACTATTAACAAAAAAAATGCTAATCTTACTGCAAGCCACCAAAGCTGGTCTCCAAGCATTGCAACACCAGACTCAAAAGGAATTTTTAAGGAATTAACGGCTTCCGGTAGTTTATCCCTTATAGCAATGTAAATAACCCATGCAAAGACCGATGCTTTAAAAAGACCTTTTAGAAGTTCAACTAATGAACGCAATGAGATAATCTTCTTTAACCCCGTTATCGGATTTAGCCGGTCCAATTTCAGCTCAAAAGGCTTAAATGTAATTTTCCAACCGATTTGTCTGACGATTACAATAACGGCAGCTATTGCTGCGAAAAAACCGATAGGCAGCCAACATAAAAAATAAACAAACGTCGCGGATTCAAAAAGCCAGTTAATCCAACCTTCGTTATTTAAAGTGCCGCTGCCAATATAAGAAACAACATCCTGAAGCCATGCCATAAGCCTTCGAATGGCATAATCGGCATAAAGAGCTATTACAATTAACCCTACTAATATTTCAACAACTGCATTTAAATCTTTGCTTTGACAAACTTGTCCTTCCTCCCGCGCTTTTCCGCGTCTTCTGGGAGTTGCCGGCTCAGTTTTTTCCTCGCCGAAAAGCTGCAGGTCGAAGACTCTCATGACTTAAATCCTGAAAGCAGTGACACTTCTTAATGCAAATTCTATATATCGTTCCATATTTTCATAAAGTATATCAACAATCAATGGCAATACCATCCATAGTACAAAAAAACCAAGACCAACTTTAAGAGGAAGTCCCAGCACAAATATATTCATTTGAGGAACTGTGCGGGCTAAAAAACCTAAACCGATATCAGCCAGCATAATGGAACAATAAAACGGAATTACCATACGAACAGCTAATTTAAACGCTTCTTGCAGCCATAAGCCAAGGGACATATCATTAGAAACAAAAAAAGAGAGCCCCCCTGCAGGAGGAACCAGTTGAAGGCTCTCTATAACGGACTGAATAACTAAAAGGTGCCCATTCCAATGAAAATAAAACCAGAATCCTAAAAAAATCTGCATTTGTCCTATAATGGATATTTGATTCTGCGACATAGGATCCATCACGCTAGCCATAGCAAGCCCCATAGCTACCCCCGTCTTATCTCCTGCTATGTGTAAAGCCGTAAGCGGAAGAAAAGCCAATAACCCCAAGAGCATTCCGATAACAAACTCTCTTATTGCAATTATTAATATTGATATCCAGCTATCGAATAAAACCAAAGGTATAGTCAAATCAGCTGAACTTACTGAAGCCATCGACAGGAGCGCACAAATAAAGAAACGAAACGCCGCAGGAGCATTAATCGCCCTAAACAATGTGCTTGTTTCTATTAAAGCAATATAACGGATGAAAACAAGCAGATAAACCAACATAACATTGGTTGGTAACGCTAATTCAGTCACTGAATAAACCTCTCGAGCTGTCCGAGTGAATATCTGGCTAATTCCAAAAGCTGGGTTGCTATCCATGGGCCGAAAAGCACTAATCCCAAGAAAACCCCTATTACTTTAGGAATGAATATAAGGGTTTGCTCCTGAATGGAAGTTGCAGTTTGTATTATTCCAATAGTAAGCCCAATAGCCATGGCAATCAGAAGCAACGGCATAGATGACATGAGTACCGTCCATATAGCTGAATTCATAACATCATTAATAGTTAAAGGTATTTGTCCCATAAGAACCTCCACTTAAATAAGCACAGCTTAAGGAACATTGACAAAACTTTTAAGCACGCTTAAAACAACAAGATTCCAACCATCCGCCATAACAAACAGTATCAATTTAAATGGTAATGATATCATCATAGGAGGAAGCATCATCATTCCCATAGCCAAAAGAACACTTGCAACTACCATATCAATGACAATAAAAGGAATAAATATCACTATTCCCATTTGAAAAGCTGTTTTAAGCTCGCTTAACATAAACGCCGGTATGAGAACTCTTGTAGGTATTTCATCAGAATTCCTTGGTTGCTCCATCTTTGAAGCGGATACCATAAGTGACAATTCCTCCTGACGGGTATATTTCAGCATAAAATCCCTCATAGGTTTCACTGTCCCTTCCCAAGCCTGCGCGGAACTTATATTTCCCGCAAGATAAGGAGCCAACGCGTTATCATAAATATTGGACCATGTTGGCATCATAATAAAAAGAGTTAAAAACAAAGCCAAACCGGAAATAACCTGCTGAGGAGGAGTTTGCTGCAAGCCTACAGCACGCTGAATAAAACCGAGAACAATAATAACGCGTGTAAAGGATGTTAACATAAGCAAAATAGCCGGTGCTAAGCTTAAAATGGTCAATAAAGCAAGTATCTGTAAACTAAGCGATACATCTTGAGGGCTATCAGCAGCAGCAAGTCCAATTTGAAGCATTGGAATAGGTATCACAGGAGCTTCAGCGGCTCCTGCAAAAGTTGGAAGTGGGGTTAGTAAAATGATGATAATCAGCGGAATCAGTTTATGAGGTAATTTATACAAAAATGGATTTCTTGTAGCAAATATATTATTACAATTCATCGCTTTTCCTCTCAGAAATATTCCAATCTTCAAGGCTCCACCTACCGACAAGACTGTTACCGGAAGGTCCGACAATTATAGCTATAACTTCCGGACCACAACGAAGAACAAAAAAAACATCCCTGCCAAAAGACAGGGAAGAAATTATATACAACTTATCTGATCCCTTTTGAAGCCATCCTTTTCGTTTTGCAACACATAAAAACATCCATCCTGAAACTGCTAATATAACGAGAGCAAACGTAAATTTACCCAAATATGTGCCTAAAGACAGCGAGCTTGTCAGTTCACTCAAAAAACTACCCTAATACTTTTGTTAATGCATCTATCACGCGCTCAGGTTGAAACGGTTTTACTATAAAATCACTTGCTCCCGCCTGTATAGCCTCTATAACCATAGATTGCTGTCCCATTGCGGATACCATAACTATTTTTGCACCTGCATCAAGGGTTTTTATTGCCTTCACAGCATCTATACCATTCATTTCAGGCATTGTAATGTCCATAGTAACAATATCAGGTTTAAATTTTTGATATGCTACTATCCCTACCGCTCCATTTTCTGCTTCTCCTACTATTTCAAATCCATTTTTAGTAAGAATATCTTTCAACATCATTCGCATAAATGCCGCATCATCCACCACGAGAACTTTTTTGCTCATTCTATGCCATCCCTCGCTTGAATATGTTATAACATACTAATATTTTGAATTATAACATATATATATCAATATATTGTCAATATGTCTTTGACATTACACTAACTATTTCAGTTATTCTAACTCCAAAGTTTTCATCAATAACAACAACTTCACCCCTGGCAATAAGCTTCCCGTTTACAAGAACATCAACAGATTCTCCAGCCATTTTGTCAAGCTCAATAATGGATCCTACAGCCATATTCAAAATATCGGAAATATTTTTGCGTGTTCGCCCCAACTCAACAGTCACACGAACCGGGATATCGGAGACTAAATCTATTCTGCTGCCCGTACCGGATACAGTCTTTGCTGATATCGGAGAAAACTCAGCCGGCCGCACATCAACCATTTGAGACGGTTGTTGAATGCCCGGCATATTGAATGCCATTGGCTGAGGTTGCTGCATTTGAGGCTGAGGAGCAGACGGCGCAACTCTTGCTTGTTGAGCAGGCTGCTCTTGAGCAGCGGCTGGCGCTGGTTTATCTGCTGCTGCTGCTGCTGCTGCTTTTCCATATGTACGAATAAACTCATGTGAAAATATGACCCATGCATCAAAATCCGATATATCAGAAATCGATATTTTGAGTTTTATGGAACAAACATCCATTTCCTCATTTTGCGGAAATGGTATCCAGGATTCGACTTCAACTATTGCGGAAACATCTTCAGGTATAAGGCGTTCACTTTTCAGCATTCCACTAAGACTCGTAAAGGCAGAACCCATAACTTGGCTTATACCTTCCTGCGCCGCGCTGATATCAAGTTCGCTTAAAACTCCTGACAAGTCTTTTCCTTCCCCGCCCATCATCATATCAGAAAGTATCTGGCCGCCCATCTGAGGAATAATTACAGCAAGAGGCTCGCTTCCAAGGCCGCCGCACTTAGCCCTCAAAACGAAAGGTTCGTTGTCTATCGAAGGAATAATTTCCGGCTGCTTTGTACAAGATTCCTCTAAAACTCCTACCTCGACTTCTTTTCCTGTGAGCATACCAAATACGCTTCGCAAAGAAGAAACAAATACCGATGAAATATCTTTTAGTGTTTTTTTATCCTGCGGAGTAATGGCAGCTCCTGATGAACCAGTATCCCCATTTCCCATCCCGCTTGCAGTATCCTCGGAGAGCAGAGCATTAATTTCATCCTGGCTTAAAAGGTCACTCATCATTTTCTCTCCATCTCCTTTCCTTAATTGGCATTATCCAAATCTTCGTCATTTAGTACTTCTAAAACTTCAGCGGCAATTTTTTTATCATGAATACCTGGTTTCGCTTTAAATCTGACATGATTGCCCACGCGAACCATTATGGGATCTTCAATTTTTTCATCAAGCTTGAGTACGTCCCCCTCCTGCAATCCATAAACATCGCCAAGGCTCAATATTGTATGCCCCAACTCCAATGCCATGGGAAGTTTTACATCATTCAAGTTCTGTGTAATATTGGATTTTGCGTCAATTTCGTCTTTCCGGCCGGTAGATGCAAACCACTGTTGGGACGAAAGCTTATCCATTATTGGTTCCATGAGGAAATAAGGTATGCATAAACTTATCAATCCCTCTACTTCACCAACAGATAACCGTATGACAACTAAGAGGACCATATCCCTTGGAGGGCAAATTTGAACGAAAAATGGATTACTTTCCATACTTTCAAACCTGAATCTTACATCAACTACAGTGCTCCAGCTTTCTTCTAAAAGTTCAAGCATTCTCATCATAACCCGTTCCGTGACGGTTTTTTCTATATCCGTAAGTTCACGAGGTTTACCTGAGTATTCACCTTTACCTCCCAACATTCTGTCTATTATGGAAAAAACAAGGCTTGGATCCATATCAATTATTGAATTACCATTAAATGGATACATTTCAAGAATTCCAATTACAGTCGGAGAAACAACTGAATTGATAAACTCTTCGTAAGCAAGCTGGTCAACAGAAACTACCTCGGAAGATACCATTGTGCGTATTAAAGTTGAAAGCGAAGTAGTAAGCTGACGCGCAAAAGAGTCGTGAATCATTTGAATAGCTCTCAGTTGATCTTTACTGAATTTATCAGGGCGCTTAAAGTCATAAACTTTTACTTTACGATCGGCTTTATTTGATGTTATCTCATGCATATCAGCAGCGCCTGATGTAATAGCATTCAATAGAGCATCTATTTCACTTTGCGACATCATATCCGGGACCATTGGCTTTCACCTCCTTGATGAGCTATTTAATACCTTTTTACATAGCGGGCGGCAGAATGCCGCCCCTACACATGACATGGGCAGATACTACTGAAGAACGAATGCTTCGAACATAACCCTAACTATGGCTACCTCTCCGTTTGTAGTAGGCAGAATTGTGTTAAGAGTTCTCTTTATCTGCTCACCAAACATAATAACGCCCTCAGCCTTGGTTAAATCTTCGAATACTCTGTCTTTTGCAAGAAGAAGTATTTCATGGCGTATTCTGGTTAGCCAATTTTGTTTCTTTATTATATCGTCAGCTTTAGCATTGAGAGTTTCAAGTGAAACGCTGAAGCTTAGTATACGGTTTCCTGTGCCTGCCAAATTAACCGTAAATTCTCCCACCGATATAACTGGACCAGGGACTGCTATTACACTCTGTACTCCATCATCAGTGCTGCTTAATCCTCTTCCAAAATACAATCCGCCGCCAATACCTGCTCCAAAAAGCACTAATCCGATTATTATAAAAATTACCATTCTCTTCATAAGTTATCGGTACTCCCCTCTAAAAACGATAGTGTTATATGATTGAAAATTATATGGAAATCATCAGTTGTTAGACTACTTCGGATGTTGCGAAAGGAAAACAATATCTACCCTTCTGTTCAGAGATCTGTTAGCAGCAGTATCATTCGGAACAATAGGCTTTGTAGATCCATATCCCACTATTTGTAAAGCATTAGGAGGATAATGACCATCTTCCTCAAGCCAAGTAACGACTGAAGCAGCACGCGCTGCTGAAAGCCCCCAATTATTACGATATATGCCGCCTGCAAGCGAATTACTATCCGTATGCCCCTCCACCGCTACGGCAGGAGCAATGTCCTTAACCATAGAGGCAATCATAGATAGAGTTCTTTTAGCGGCAGATTTTAATTCAGCGCTTCCGCTGTCAAACATAAATTGATCTGACATGGAGACAGTAATTCCACGCTGATCTACGCGAAGCTGGGCTGATTTCTCAAGGCCTTCGCTTTTAAGATAAGCTTCAACGGTTCTGGCAACGCTCCTTATATCCATTTCATAACGCGGAGCGGAACCAGGCGCCAGACCACTTTCTCCTCCAAATGGATTTGGCATTGTTTCTTCCTGAGCTCTTCCGCCTTTCATCACCCCAAGCGAGCCTCTCAGTGAAATAGCCAATTGTTCAAATTTTTGAGCATCAATTGTTGACAAAGCAAAAAGAAGAACAAAAAAACACATAAGCAACGAAACCAAATCTCCCCATGTTCCCAGCCATAAAGGACATGATACCGGCCTATCTTCTTCTAACTTCTTTCTCGCCATTACTATTCACCGCCGGCATTCTTAGCATTTTCAAGCTGACTCCGCTGCTGTGGCGGAAGGTAAACCTTAAGTTTCTCTTCGACTATCCTTGGATTTTCTCCTGCTTGAATGGCAAGAACTCCTTCAACCATAAGCTCAAGTGCCTGCACCTCTTCCTTTGAACGAACAACCAGTTTTTTTGAGATCGGAATAAATACCATATTTGCCTGCATTGATCCATATAATGTAGTTATCAAAGCAACAGCCATTCCCGGTCCAAGCGCGCTGACGTCCTGAAGGTTTCCAAGCATCGCTATCAGTCCGATCAAAGTCCCAAACATTCCATAAGCAGGACTTAATTCTGCTCCTGTATCAAGAAGTGATTTATTCCCCGCATGACGGCTTTCCAGTATCCCTATTTCAGTATCAAGTATTGCTCTTACAAGTTCCGGGTCAGTGCCGTCAACAACAAGCTGGATTGATTTTCGTAAGAATTCATTATCCGTAATCTCAGCTGCGCTTCCTTCAAGAGACAATAACCCCTCTCGCCTTGCTTTTTCCGCAAAACTCACAAGTGTTTGAACTAGGGACACCATATCTTTTCTATTTGCAAAAAACGCAGTTTTAAACATCCCGCCTAAAGATTTTATCCTCTCGATCGGGCTCGCTGCAATCATTGCTCCAATTGTACCCATAACAGTTATCATGAAGGAGGGCAAGTGAAGATAAGCCATAAACTGTCCTCCCGCAACCATTGCACCTACAATAAACATCCATGCTACTAACAGACCAATAATAGTCATTAAATCCATTGATTTACACCTCAGTTATTTGAACTATAAATCCTGCATACATAAAAATACTGCGGGAAGAAACATTTACTTGCCCGCAATAATAACATAGTTAATCCTCTTCTTCCACAACGACCAGTGGAACACGAACATAACCTGATGCGCTGCGAAATTCCGCAATTATTTTGATTATTTGATCGACAGGCTCCTTTATCAGGTATCGGTGACCATTTAATAATTTGACTATTGTATCTGGAGTTGTCTCTATAGTCTCAATCAAATCAGGATTCAGAACTATGAGTTCTCCGTTTAAACGATGAAGTTCAATCATTGGCTTGTCACCTTTCTAAAATCAGAGCAACTTAAAAATTATCTCTTTAAGTTTACTAATTCTTCAAGGATACTGTCGCTAACCGTAACAATACGGGCATTTGCCTGGAATCCACGCTGGGACAATATGAGCCGGGTAAACTCCTCAGAAATATCGACATTCGACATTTCAAGGTTTCCGCCAAGGGTCAATCCCGTACCCCCTTCCATAGGGACGCCTATTTGAGCCAATCCGGAGTTTGCCGACTCGCGGAAAGAAGTATTGCCAACTCTTTCGAGTCCCGTCGGGTTATCAAACGTCGCAAGCGCAAGCCTATAAAGCGGGATCGTTTTGCTGTTGGAATAACGTCCATTTATTACTCCATTTTGCCCAACTGTGAAATCAGTCAATACGCCCATGGCATAGCCATCCTGGAAATAGGCTTTTGTCGTGGTCTCCGAGCCATATTGAGTAACTCCCTCAATAGCGTCTCCGTATCCAAATGACTTACCTGAAAAATCAAGCGTAACCGCACCATCTTTTGATCCCGTTATACTATACGGAATTTTTATATTAGCGGAAGGAGGCGCGATCAATTTGCCGCATGGACCAAACTGGATGGGGCCGCTATTTGGTTCAGGAATCAAATCTGGTTCATTCGGGAAAAAAGCCACCCAATACCATTGATTTTCTCCAACTTTATTAAAAACTACCTCAAGAGTATGAGGGATGCCCTGACAATCGTAGATTTCCAGCTTGGTGGGGTGAGTAGAATTCATGTCCTGCGTTATTGTTGAGACTGATCTGAGTTCAAGAGACGCGTCGTATACCGCCTGAATGTCGAGCCCGCGTCCTTGCGCGGCAGCCTTTATGATGATATTTCCCGAAGTACCCCATGGAGCAGGGAAATTATCTGCACCAACCCTGATATCTTCCAGTTTAATTCCATTATCCGGTATATCAAAAGTTCCGTCTACTTTAAGAGGGATATTAACTTCCACCCTCGTCATATTGCCGGCGCCATCATCTATCCACATAACTGCCGGCGCCTTGCTGCCTGAAAGTGAATTTTCGTTAAATTCAAGTAAAACACTATAAACATCACCGGTTGATACATCCTCCAGTTTAAACGAAGAATACTCAGCTTTTGTAAGTATATTCGCGTTCCACTTTACAACCGGAGGGGTGCCTGTAGTTTCTATTCTAAGCACTCCATTAATGCTGTCATATGTTACTACGTCAAGACTGAACCCAGTAAGCGGAAGCGTACTCACGCCACCTGCAAACGCCAGTCTCGGTTTACCATCGCTGCCTATACCAACGATCTCAAGAACGATATCGAAAGATGCTCCAGTTTCTTCATTCCTCAATGTATAAGTAGTAAACTCTCCTACTGCGGTACCCGAAGCTCCGTTATTAATTATCGTGCAATTTATCGGATCATCACCTGCAGTAGCTGGTGACAATCTTGCCGTAGCGTTCATGTTTGTTATGCCGAAAGGAAGAAATGTTCCGACCTTGCTGTCGAGATTACATCTGAAACCGACAAGGCTGGTTTCCTTCGCTTCCATTTTAGATCCTATTTTAAGCTTGATATCGCTGAGCGCTCCATCTTGTATGTAGTTCATAGGATTGACAGGATCCTGCACCATTTCGTACCCTTGTACTTTAAACCCTGTTCCCACATGAACGAGAGTACCAGTAGCATCCAGGGAAAAATTCCCCGCTCTCGAGTATAATTTATTCATACCGTCAGACAGAACGAAAAAACCATCCCCTTGTATGGCAACATCTGTTGGATTACCGGTATACTGAAGAGGACCGGCAGTGTTTACCATTTCAACTCCGGCGACAGAAACACCTAAACCAACCTGCAACGGATTGATACCGCCACGGTTATCTCCCGGTGCAGTGGCTCCGCGCGCCGTCTGATAAAGTAAATCCTGAAAGATTGTCGAGCTTTTTTTGAACCCCGTTGTATTAACATTCGCGACGTTATTACCTACGACATCAAGCATTGTTTGATGAGCCCGGACACCAGTTACAGCAGTCATAAGCGATCTTAACATTAAAAATACCTCCGTTGTATAAATTTGGAGCTGATTTCACCCATGGGGCGTTGTATGAATCAAACTGAAAGAAATACGCTCCGCAATTTCTTGGACGAAAACCAGGCACTACCCTGTCGTTTTTTTTATCGGGCAATAACAGTCAATGCTTTAGTAAATAAATATAAATATTTGAAATCAGGTATAATAAAAATCATCATACTCATTCACGTATGAGTGTTTGATATGAGTATTTTATGAGAGGAGAATAATTATATGCACAAAACCAGTCTTTTATTAATATTTTTCATTGCGATTATTTCATTTTGGGGGTTTTCACGAATTGCTTTTGCGGCGCTTCCTCCACTGATCCCGATAGAGGATTTTTTCCGCAACTCTGAAATTGCGAGATTTTCTATTTCTCCTGACGGAAGTAAACTTGCTTATATGAAACCGGTTGACAGACGGATGAACGTATTTGTCCGCAACATTGAAACGGGAGAAGAACGCCGGTTGACGACCGAAAAAGAGAGGGATGTCGCTGGTTTTTTCTGGAAAGGTAATGATCGCATAATATTTATGAAGGATTCCGGCGGAGATGAGAATTATCATATATGGATAGTTAATATATTTGGAGAAGAACCGCGCAACCTTACTCCTTTTCCAAATGTCAAGTCCTCAATT
>WRBZ01000015.1 GCA_009784305.1 Synergistaceae bacterium | reverse complement strand
GGCGGCGGCAGAGGTCTTTGGGAACGCAGAGTTGCAGCAGGATACGTTTGCGTGCTTTCAACCTTGACCACAGCAGCAGAGAGAGGTACTGATCTTGTCACACAACTCGAGCAGATGAAGGCGGATTGGGTGGAAAAAGGTAAGACCGTTACTCAGGATGATATGATACCAATCCTTACGGTTCAGCCAAAGCCGGTATATATTATGGACAGGGAATGGACGATAATCGATATCTCAAGGGATTATAGACCTGCGACGGGAGCTAATGGCGGAGGCAGGGATCTCACCAATATATTGAGATACGACGGAACGAAAGCCCTCAGGAAAGTTGCTGACGGGACAGGGTTTAACAGATCTAACTATGTTCCGGCTCAAGGTCAGGGATCGCGTGATCACCAGTTCTTCAAGAACGAATACACCTGGCTGGGAGGAAGAGGGGAAGTCCCTCTGTGGAATGGCATAATGGGGAACAATAACGTTAGGGAACGCATCCGTCCTTACGCTTACATTTTTGATGGGCCATACGCAAGCGAGCTTGCTTCCCGTATGCTGACCGCCGAAATTGAAGTAAAGCGCCTTGCCGAGGATGTAACGGTCGATGTTGAGGGCTGGCATTATAACCAGCAGCCCTATATTGACCTTGCCAGCACCACAGCCGCAGGCTGGAGAAACAGGGACGTCACGATAAAAGAGATAAAAAATAGAACGTTCAAAAAGGACGAGACATATGTCGTTTATCTTGCGCAGTTGCCCATACACCTGATTCCTATATATATGGAACCTGATCTCCCATGGAACGTCGCTTCCTGTATATTTCTTCCTTAT
The DNA here is from genome assembly GCA_009784305.1 of Synergistaceae bacterium. Taxonomy (GTDB): domain Bacteria; phylum Synergistota; class Synergistia; order Synergistales; family Aminobacteriaceae; genus WRNQ01. Next base: position 10,350 of record WRBZ01000015.1, on the reverse strand, counting down.
ATGAGCGTCGCAAGGGGCGGAGCTTCAACCGGCAACTTACATGCAGGTTTAATTGGAGTGGAGATGCCGGCATACCGTTACCTTAAGGAAGTTGACCTGCCCACTTACGATGTGGATCATTCCCATCCTCTTGTAAACAGGGGAGCGGTAGTGCGTTTCTTCGACTATCATACGCAGGAGGAAACTGCTGCAATAGCTGAAGCTTGTGGAGAGAAGATTATAGTTGCCTTCGACTATGATTTCCAGGTTCATACGAGAACAGACGCCCTTGTTGACGGTAAATTCGACATAACCCTTCCTTCAACATCGAAGAACAGCAGATACATGGTCCAGAAGAAAGATGGATCATATGAGAATCTGGCGCTGAAATCAAGAAAGACAGCAGGCTGGAATGTCGCGACTATAGTGGTTGCCGATCACGGACAGAACCCGTTTACGATTGACCTTGGCGCCAATGGCCGCCCGGTTGTTGGCAGCGGAAGCGATCGCACGCTTGCGAGAACTTTACCGGCAAACGATGATCTTGTTGGTGTGCGTATAGTTGAAATACTTGCGCCTACGAGCGTTACTCCGTTCGCAGTGGTTGAGAAACTCAACGGAAACAAAAACAACCTGACCATAACCATCATCGAAGTGTACGAAAAAGGCATGGTACAAATCCAGGAAACGTTCTCCATTGCTAACAACGCGGCTGACACATATCCAGTAGGCGACTACATGGTTTATGTTGATACCAAGGGCAATGATCAGATCCGCGAGTGCTACATCAAGGAAGTGCTGGAAAGCGGTGGGCCAAACGCTGCGCCAATAGTCACTCCATCGGCCAGAGTTGAGAAACTAAGCGGTAATACGAATAATCTGTTTATTACTGTTAAAGAAGTTCCTCCAGTTGGAGCACCGGTAGTGTTTGATGCGAAATTCTCCATAAGCAATAATGCGTCAGGCACATATAAGGTTGGCCCGTACAATGTCTATGTAGCAACTAAGGGTAACGATAAGATTGAACAGTGCTACATCAAATAAGGTAATAAAACAACACAACAAGAAAGTTTCACATTAACCAAAAACAAACCGCGCTCGTGATTGAGAGCGGTTTGTTTCTCGCATTTGGCATTTTTCGCATAAGGTCAATTGCAAAAGTAACTGCAACTTTTGAGGAGTTAATGCAACCGGAAGAGATAGGGTTACAGTTACTTTTGCATTTAACAGACAGGATAAATTCTTTTTATTTTTATTAATTGAGGCGCGAAATTCGCGCCTTTTTTGATATACTTATATGGTGTCTTTAAATTCACACATAAGGCGAATTACACTCGGGCGTGTCCGCATGGGCGGATCCGGGTTTTTGACGACCCTTATGGAGGCAAAACAAATTAGGAGGGGAAACATTTGGCAGTTGTTAGTATGAAGCAGTTGTTGGAGTGCGGTGTTCATTTCGGACATCAGACGAGGCGTTGGAACCCGAAGATGAAACCATACATCTTCACGGAACGTAACGGAGTTTACATAATAGACCTTCAAAAGACCGTGCGCGGGCTTGAAAGAGCTTATGAGTTTATCCGCAAGGTCGCGGAAAACGGAGGAACTGTCCTATTCGTAGGGACAAAGCGCCAGGCGCAGGATACGATAGCGGAGGAAGCGCTGCGCTGCGGTCAGTATTATGTCAATCAGCGCTGGCTGGGTGGTCTCATGACAAACTTCCCGACAATACGCCGCCGCGTGGTTCGTATGCTTGAACTTCGTAAATATGACGAGAACGATAATTGGGATAACTTCACAAAGAAAGAGAAAGTAGTCCTTCGCAAAGAGCAGTCAAAACTTGAAAGGTATTTGTGCGGCATAGCGGAGATGAAAAACGTCCCTGACGCTCTTTTCCTCATTGACCCGCGCCGCGAGGAAAACGCGGTCGCTGAAGCAAGAAAACTCGGGATTCCTGTCGTTTCAATAGTTGATACCAACTGTGACCCAGGTTTAATTGATTTTCCGATCCCCGGAAATGATGACGCTATTCGCGCAATAAAGCTTATTACAGGGCTTATGGCGGATGCAGTTATAGAAGGGCATCAGGGGGAGGATCATATGATTGTCCATAAAACGGAAGAAGTCGAGGCGGAAGAAGAACAAGTGATGGAACTGACTGATGAAGATATAATACAGGTTAAAGAACGCCTTACACAAGCATACGACAATCAGGATGACGAATAAATTGTAGGGGACGCCGAAGGCGGCGCCCCATAAATCGGGAGGATTTTATAAATGGCTGAAATTTCTGCAAATACTGTAAAGGAACTTAGAGAACGCACCGGCGTTGGAATGATGGACTGTAAGGCAGCCCTTGCCGAAACCGGAGGAGATATTGAGAAGGCAATAGACTATCTCCGCGAAAAAGGAATTGCCAAAGCAGCTAAGAAAGCTTCACGTTCCGCGAAGGATGGACGTATTTTCAGTTACATCCACAATACTCACAAGATAGGAACGTTAGTTGAGATAAGCAGCGAAACTGACTTCGTAGCCAAGACGGATGAGTTCAACGAACTTGGGAAAGAAGTAGCAATGCACATCGCGGCGGCGAACCCGCTTTATCTCAGGCCGGAAGATGTCCCTCAAGAGGACATTGAGCGCGAAAAAGCTATATATCGTCAGCAGCTTCTTGACGAAGGGAAACCGGCGGATAGAATAGAAATGATACTTGAAGGGAAAATCCGCAAGTTCTTTGAGTTAACGTGCCTCGTAGAGCAGGCTTATATCCGTGATACGGATAAAAAGATAAACGACCTGGTGGTGGAAAATATAGCAAAATTGGGTGAAAACATCGTTATTCGTCGTTTTGCGCGTTACGCTATAGGAGAATAGTTTGAAAAACTGAAAAAACTCCGGTCTGTTACCCGCCGGAGTTTTTTTATAAGGAGACTGACAATGCGAAGATTTGACAGCGTTCTTTTGAAGTTATCAGGCGAAGTTCTTGCGGGAAGCGGTAAATTTGGGTTTGATTTTGATACCATACAGCGGATATGCAAAGAGATATGCGAAGTATACAACTCAGGAGTGAAGCTCTCAATTGTCATTGGAGGCGGAAACATCGTACGGGGGAAAGTGGTCGAAAAACTGGGGATAGAACGTTCTCAAGCCGATCATATGGGAATGTTGGGAACTATAATAAATGCACTTTGCCTACAGGATTCTCTGGAACAAATGAAAATACCGACACGGGTGCAGTCCGCGATAGAAATGAGATCGGTAGCCGAACCTTATATAAGAAGGCGGGCTATGAGGCATTTGGAAAAGGACCGTATAGTCATATTCGCGGCGGGGACCGGCTCGCCATATTTTTCCACGGATACAGCCGCGGCGCTTAGAGCGTCGGAAATTGGCGCCGGCTGCATGATAAAGGCAACAAAAGTTGACGGGATATACAACGCTGACCCAAAAATTGACAGTAACGCCATTCTTTTTCACGAACTGACTTATGATGAAGTCCTTGCGAAAAGACTTGAAGTAATGGACATGGCTGCTTTTTCCCTTTGTATGGATAACAAAATACCGGTAGCGGTGATAAATATATTGAAAGAAGGAAATCTCACGGGCTTTCTTGTCCGGGGAGAGAAGATAGGAACTATCGTATCGGAGGTGCGTTAAAATGCCAAAAGCTGAAATAAAGTCGATGACCGAAAAAATGGAAAAAACTCTTGAATTCCTGAAGACGGAATATGTTGCTATACGAACGGGAAGGGCGCATACCGGACTTGTGTCGGATATAAAAGCTGATTATTTCGGCGCACTTACGCCTTTAAAACAAATGGCAACTATTTCCATACCTGAAAGCAGAAAAATATTGATTGCCCCATATGATAAAAGTAGCCTGAAGGCCATAGAAAAGGCGATACTTGCTTCTCCGCTCGGGATAACCCCGATGAATGACGGCGAGAATATCCGCCTCACTATGCCCGAATTGACGAGGGAGCGCAGAGTGGAGCTGACAAAGCTTGTGGCGAAAAAATCCGAGGAAGCGAAAATTGCTATGCGCAATCTCAGGCGCGACACGGTGGAAGTCTTGAAAAAGAAAGAAAAGGATTCCGAAATAACGGAGGACGACCTTAAAAAATACTCCAAGGAAGTTCAGGATCTCACGGATGCGAATATCAAGAAAGTTGATGAAGTTCAAAAGCTGAAAGAAAAAGAGATAATGGAGGAATAACGCGATGGACAAAACTGCTTCTGAAGACAATGTAAAGTACAACGACCCCGGTTACGGAGTTTTTAAGCAGAAATTTAAGAAGATCACCGGAATCGACCTGAACTCGTACAAGGATCAAATCCACCGCCGTACTCACATGCTCATGCAACGATGGGGTTTGAAGGACAAGGAGTATGAGAAATATTTTGAAACAATAGAAAAAAATGACGAGAAACTAAGAGAATTTCTCGACTACCTTACGATAAACGTTTCGGAATTTTTCAGGAACGATTCTCAATGGTGGAGATTACGCGATACTATTTTGCCTGATCTTATAAAGCTGAGGGGGAATAAAAGGATCAAGCTATGGAGCTGCGGATGTGCCACGGGGGAAGAACCGTATTCGCTTGCCATACTGTCAATAGTGCTGGGGCTCGATTTGCATACACCAGTGCTTGCAGTTGATATTGACGATGGCGCAATGGCGATAGCTAAAAAGGGTCAGTATTTGAAACGTCAGCTTACGAGTGTCCCAAAGGATTATCTTGCAAGGTTCTTTACGACAACCGACGGGGAGAATTACGCTGTTACTCAGGAGGTAAAAAACAGGGTCACATTCAAAAAGATGAACATGATCGAGGATAGATTTGCGGATGCATTTGACCTTATTCTATGCCGTAACGTGGTAATTTATTTTACTCCTGAGACAAAAACTCACCTATACAAGAAATTTTCGGACGCCCTCGCCCCGGGAGGGTATTTTCTCGTAGGTTCAACCGAGCAGATTTTTGAGTATAAATCGCTGGGCCTCGAAAATTCCGGGTCGTTCCTGTACAGGAAACCCATTTCCGCCGCGGGGCGCGCTTAAGATATCTAAAACTTATTGCGGGGCGCGTTCAGAATATCTTTTATAGATCTTACACGGGGCGGAGAGGAGCGTTCATGCAACTTTTTTTCGTATGAATAAGCCGGCACGAAGCTTGACCCTTTAAGAGCGGCGACGCTTATGCTTTCCAGCCCCTTTTTATTTGTTTTGGATTTTATTATAGCTCTTATAAAATCTTTCTCATTCTTCAAAGGTATATTGAAATCAGTGATAAACCTTCCTATCCTTGCCGCGTGATGCGCGTCGCTCCCTCCAAGAACCGGAAGTCCGTTTTCAATCGCAAAGTCGTAGGCAAGCAGGTTTTCTTCCGCTGTTGCCCCTCCATTAAAGGCCTCTACGCCATCCAGTAAAGAGATATGTTTTTGCATCGCGCTTCCCATATTCGGGGAATCCCAGCGAAACGGATGAGCAGCTATGGAGATGCCTCCTTGTGCTTTTACTTCATTCAATACATCGCCCAAAGGTAAATATGATCTTTTAAGATTTGGAGCTCCGAAAACAAGCAAATGCCCTTCATGACATGAATATTCCAATCCGACTATCACAAGCATGCCGGATTCTTTACTTAGGGCCTCGGCTTTAGGGTAAAGAGCCTGCGTGTCGTGATCGGTTATGCAAATACCGGACAATTTCATTTCCGTCGCCTCTGCCAGAAGCTTGCGCAACGGCAGTTGAGAATCCATGGAATACTCCTCTGTGTGAACGTGTATGTCAAAAAACAAATTCATTCCCCCCTTCTATCTCATTTTGTTGCAAACGAAATACCATTCTCCCCGACCGTAATATCAATATGTGAACCTTTTGTAATTTTACCTTCAAGAACGGAGTCTGCCAAGCGGTTTTCCAATATGGTCTGAATTGCCCTTCTAAGCGGGCGTGCTCCATATTTTGGCTGGAATCCCTTATCTATGAGCATTGATTTCACCTCTTCGGATATATCAAGTCCTATACCTTGGCTGCTGAGCCTGCTTTCAACATCAGAAAGCATTATTTCAACAATGCGCATAAGTTCATTTCTTTCAAGCGGTTTAAATACTATCGTGTCATCTATCCTGTTTAAAAACTCCGGCCTGAACAACCGGTTCACTTCGCTGAGTATGTTTTTCTTGGTGCGCTCCCATCCCTGAGCGCTTTGAGTTCCGCCTGAGGAAAATCCGAGCGGTGAGTCCTTTGCCATTTCATGCGCGCCGACATTGCTTGTCATTATTACGACCGTATTTCTAAAATCCGCCCGTCTGCCGTGTCCGTCGGTCAGCGTTCCGTCCTCGAGTATTTGAAGTAGAAGGTTGAACACATCATGATGAGCTTTTTCTACCTCATCGAAAAGAATCACCGAATAAGGGCGTTTCCTTACCATTCCAGTAAGCCTGCCGCCTTCATCATGCCCTATGTATCCCGGAGGAGCTCCCATTAGTTTTGATACCTCATGTTTCTCCATAAATTCACTCATGTCGATGCGAATAATGGCATCTTCATTTCCGAACAGGAATTTCGCCAAACAGCGCGCGAGTTCGGTTTTCCCCACTCCCGTGGGGCCAAGGAACAAAAAGCTCCCTATCGGGCGTTTCGGGTCCTTGAGCCCGCTTCTTGCCCTTCTTATGGCTCTGGCAACAGCTCCAACCGCTTCGTCCTGTCCTATAAGCCTTGAGGATATCTCCTCCTCCATGCGCAGGAGCCTTGAAGCTTCCCCTTCGTTTATATGCTGAACCGGTACGCCTGTCCATTCGGCTACTATTTCAGCTATATCATTTTCTGAAATAAAAGGCTTTTCTTTGGAGTGGCCGGTTTTCCATTCATTCCGCGCTTTGTCGAGCTTAACGACAAGGCGCATTTCCTCGTTACGCAGTTTGCCCGCGTTCTCAAAATCCTGTTCCGCTATCGCGGTTTCCTTTTTTGAGCAGACGTCGGCTATCTCCTCCTCGATTTCCTTAATGATATCGGGAGGGGAAATGGTGTTAAGTTTCGCCCGCGCGCTGGCTTCATCTATGAGGTCTATGCCCTTGTCGGGCAGGAAGCGGTCCCGTATGTAACGCGCGGACAGGTTCGCCGCCGCAGTGAGGGCATCATCGGATATCACTGCTTTGTGATGTTCTTCATATCGCGGGCGTAATCCGTAAAGGATGCGAACTGATTCATCTATTGAAGGTTCATCTATCTTCACCGGCTGGAAGCGCCTCTCAAGCGCTGCATCGCGTTCGATATACTTTCGGTATTCTTCCTGTGTCGTTGCGCCTATGACTTGAAAATCTCCCCTCGCAAGGGCAGGTTTGAGCATGTTGGCTGCATCCATGGCGCCTTCAGCGCTGCCCGCTCCCACAAGCATATGCATCTCATCTATAAACAGGATAACTTCCTTTGATTCCGAGACTTCTTTTATTATCTTGCGGATACGCTCTTCAAATTCTCCCCTGTATTTTGTTCCCGCGACAAGGCTTCCTACATTGAGCTGCATTATGCGGCGATTTTGAAGCACTTCCGGAGCGCCGCTTGAAGAGAGCACCTGCGCAACTCCTTCCACCACAGCGGTTTTTCCTACTCCAGGGTCGCCTATAAGCACTGGGTTACATTTTGTCCTTCGGCATAAAACTTGCATGACTCTCTTAATTTCCTTGTTTCTGCCTATCACGGGGTCAAGAAGCCCTTCTCTTGCCCGTGCCGTGAGGTCGATACCAAGAGGGTCAAGCGTTGGAGTTTTTGATTTGGACTTTTGCTTTATCTTATCGCTGAGCTTTTCCACCCTCCTGCCATCTGAGGTCAAAAGCACAGAGGAAATTTCGCGCTGCGCATCCGCGAGGTTTACGCCGAGGGAATGTAAAAACTGGCATGCGTAAGTGTCCGGTTGAGAAAGTATGCCGAGCAGAAGGTGCTCCGTGCCGACATGGTTGACGCCAAGGTTGCGCGCCTCACGCATAGCGGAATCAATAGTCTTTTTAAGTTTATCGCCCAAAGGCAGGTCAATAAGTTTCAAAGTTGGTGATAAGTGACGAAGTGAAGCATCCAGATTCAATAAAGCTTTCTCAATATCTACTGCAAGCGAAATGAGTACACGAACCGCTCCGCCTTCGCCTTCCTCCAGCAAGCCCGTGAGAAGGTGTTCTACTTCTATTTTAGAATGACCTAAAGCCAATGCTTTTTTGTGAGCTAACTGAATAACTCTTTTTCCTCTTTCGGTGAAAAATTGCCACATGTTTTTATACTCCTTGCAAAATTTGAAGGCGAACCCCCGCCTGCGAGCGTCCCTTACGCTAATACGATGCTGCGTAACATTCTTTTCAATAATTCCGCCTGAATGCCCTCCCTCTTATGGGAGGAAATGCCAAACAGCGACTCTCCAAGCTCATCGCAATGACGCAACGCCACTTCTATCAAAAGCCGCTCACGGGTTGTTATGATTTCCCGTTTTTGCAGTATGCTCAGGTTTTTACGTACGTCCTGCCACGATATGGTTTCTCCGACAGCTTTTTCAAGATGGTTGAGCTTGTCTTCCGTTGTATTCTGTTTTATTTTCTCTATTCTTATATATCCATGCCCGCCACGCTGGCTTTCGACTATGTATCCCTGCTCCTGAGTGAAGCGACTGCTCAGGACATAGTTTATCTGGCTTGGGACGCAGCCGAAAGTCTGTGCAAGCTCTTTTCGCCTTATGGACAGCATGGATTCTGAAGCAGCCTCATTTAAAAGATCATTTATATATATTTCTATAGCGTGGGTCAAACTTGACATAAACAAAAATTCCTCCAAAGGCATTTTGCCGATTAGTCAATTTTATCAAAAGGTCAAAAATAGTCAATAAAAAACAAGTGTTAAAGGGGTATCGCATTTCACAGTTGAGATATAATTTAATTTGAAAATTAATTCAGAAAAGTAAGTTTTTAGTAATTCTACTTTTCACAAAGATTAGGATAGGTGAGAAAACTATGGGAAAAGCGGTACTGAGAGTTTGGAAATATGCGCTTGTTTTCGCGGTCTTCGCGGCGTTTTTTGCAGGAGTGACGGAGGGAGCCTCCAAATCCCCCACCCAGTTCACAATAAACAATAACGCGAAGTACAAGACGGCGTCTTTCGACTACACCGACAGGAGGGATGCCGATTGGGTGGAGAAGGGTTTCATTGCGCGCGTCGCGAAGGACGATCCGGAACCGCTGAAGATAACGAATAGCTCAGGAGGTGTCGTATGGGATATGAGTAGATATGCCTACATAAGCGGCGACATCTCGAAACCCGGACAGTTTCCCGATACGGTGAACCCGAGCCTCTGGCGTTCGGCTATTCTGAACGTTAACTACGGGCTCTACGAGGTCGAGTCGTTCATAATAGACGGAGAGGAATGTAAAATTTATCAGGTGCGGGGCTACGATGTGGCAAACATGAGCTTCGTCGAGACTAAGAACGGTTTCATCGTGGTCGACGTGATGAGCTACAGGGAATCGGCCGCTGCGGCTGTGAAGCTCCTCTACAGTCATCTGCCTGCGGAGAAGCAGAATAAGAAAATCCACACTGTCATTTACACTCACAGCCATCTTGACCACTACGGGGGCATACTGGGCGTACTGGAGGACAGCGGGAAGGCGGCGAATAACGTTGAGATCGTCGCTCCGGAGGGATTCATTGAAGCGACCGTCTCCGAAAACGTGACGGCTGGGGGCGCAATGTCAGGGCGTGCGCGGTGGATGTACGGAATACCGCTATGGTCATTGCCCATACCGGAGGGACACGGACAAGTAAACAACGGGCTCGCAATAGGTTCCGGTTCGGGGACAAGCGGGCTGGTACCACCGAAGAAAATTATTGCGCAAGACGGCCCCGACACGTTCGATGGAATGGAAGTCAAATTCATCATGGCTCCAAATACCGAAGCCCCTGCTCAGATGGTGATGTTTTTCCCGGACTATAAATCAATTTGCCTCGCCGAGATATGCAATCAAACACAGCACAACATCCTAACGCCTCGTGGCGCTGTGGTACGGGATACAATAGCATGGAGCAGCGCCCTCGACGAGATGAAACGGCAGTGGGTTGACTCAGGTCTGGCAGATTCCGCATGGGGCCCGCATACCTGGCCGCGCTGGGGCAAAGACGCAATAAATGAATATATTGGCAAGCAGAGCCGTCTGTACCGCTACCTTCACGATCAGACCGTATTCCTGATGAACAAGGGCTACGACATGAGGGAAATAGCGGAAGTATTCGAGTTCCCGCCGGAACTGGCAAAGGAGTGGTACAACCGGGGATATTACGGCGCCACGGTCTTTAACGTCAAAGCGGTCTATCAGAAGTACCTCGGCTGGTT
>WRBZ01000014.1 GCA_009784305.1 Synergistaceae bacterium | reverse complement strand
ATGAACCCGTTTTATCGGAGTCTGCCGATTGTCGCGCTGACGGCCAACGCTGTTTCCGGCATGAGAGAAATGTTTTTGAAGAGCGGATTTGACGATTATCTGTCTAAACCGATAGATACCGTCAAGCTGAACGCAGTTTTGGAAAAGTGGATACCGAGAAATAAACAGAAAAATCTGGCGGAAATCAGTGTATCCGTAACGGCGCCTGAGCGGGAAATAGAGACAGATATTGAGATTGAAGGGCTTGACGTAAATAAAGGCATTGCCCTTACAGGCGGTACAATGGAGTATTATCTGGAAACCCTTACCACGTTTTATGAGGATGGCATTAACCGGATGAATACAATTCTGCAATGTTTGGAAACCGATAACTTACACTTGTATACAATTCATGTCCACGCGATAAAAGGAGCCTCAATCAGCATTGGCGCAGGCGAACTGTCAGATGCTGCTCATGCGTTGGAGATGGCCGGTAAACAGGAAGATTTAGCTTACATTAACGCGCACAACGCCCAGTTTTTAACCGCTTTGGAGGCGCTGCTCAAAAGAATAGATAATGCTCTATCAACATACAGGGATAGCAAGAATGAAAGTAAAGAACCCAAGGATCCGAAAGTATTTATGTCCGGGCTTGTAAAACTGAAGGCTGAGATTGAAAACATGAATACCGCAGCGATTGACAGAGCTATTGATGAACTGCAAGAATCAGCGAACGCGAAGGACGCCGCCATTATCGGAAACATATCGAAACATATTCTGATGGCTGAATATGATGAGGCGTCGGAGTTGATTGAACACTTATTCCAGGAGATCATATAACGTATGCTTGAAGTAAAGGATATAAATGTATTTTACGGAGCTGTTCACGCGCTTCATGATGTTTCCCTGCATGTGAAAAACGGTGAGATCGTATCGGTCGTGGGAGCGAATGGAGCGGGGAAGTCAACGCTCATGTGGACTATTTCCTCCGTAGTCCCTTACTCGTCAGGCTCAATAACGTTCAATGGGCACCCAATGCCAAGACAAACCGATGAAACGGTAAAAAATGGCATCGCTATAGTTCCTGAACGCAGGCGTTTATTTGTTTCCCTTTCGGTAATGGAGAATATTGTTATGGGGTCATGGCTGCGCGATAAAAATGATAAGGAGTCCGTAGAACAGGACATGGAATACTGTTTTTCCCTTTTTCCCGTCCTGAGACAAAGGTTGTCCCAGCGCTCAGGGACTCTATCAGGCGGGGAGCAGCAAATGCTTGCCATAACACGCGCGCTGATGAGCAAGCCTAAACTGCTGCTTCTTGACGAGCCTTCTTTAGGGCTTGCCCCAATGTTAGTCGAATCTCTGTTTGAGACCTTATTAAGGGTACGTGAATCAGGTGTAACAGTCCTGCTTGTGGAACAGAATGCTACACAAGCTCTTGCAATAAGCGATAGAGGGTACGTGATGGAAACGGGAAGAGTGACCCGTACCGGCAGCGGCGAAGAACTTGCGCTTGATCCTGATATACGAAAGGCATATCTTGGGGAGTAGGTGTCGCGCCTTGCGAGACGTTGTAGGGGACGCCGAGAGCGGCATCCCGCAATTAAGAGATGCTATGATAAACCATGATATAGAATTTATGAGCGTAGCTGTAAGTTATGCAATTGAAGCCTCAAAGCGCGGTGATGTTCCGGTCGGAGCTGTCATTGTGCAAAGAATAAAAGGACAGGAATCAATAAATAATAGAATAATTATATCCGCGGATGGGAATAAAAAGAGTATCGACCCGACAGCCCATGCGGAGATGAATGTCATAAGGAATGCATGTCAGATTCTTGACAGATGGAATTTATCCGACTGTGAGCTTTACGTAACGCTTGAACCGTGCCCGATGTGCGCGGGAGCGATAGTTCTATCCCGCATAAGCCGTGTTGTTTTCGGGTGCGTTGATCCGAAAGCAGGCGCGGCGGGAACGTTGTATAATATCCTGAACGATTCGAGGCTTAATCATCGCTGTAGAATAACGGGCGGTATTTTAGCCGGGGAGAGCAGGGCTCTTCTCGTTGACTTTTTTAAAGAAAGGCGTGAGAGAAAATAACCATGTACTTATCTTATGGGCGTCAATGGATCAGTGATGACGATATAAACGAGGTTGTTAAGGTTCTGAAAAGCGATTGGCTGAGCCAGGGGCCAATGGTAGAGCGTTTTGAAAATTCCGTAGCGGAATATGTTGGGGCAAAATACGCCGTAGCTTTCTCAAACGGAACTGCTGCGCTTCATGCCGCCATGTATGCGGCGGGGCTGAAGGCGGGAGACAAGGGATTGACTGTCCCCATGACTTTTGCCGCGACATCAAACTCAATGCTGTACGTCGGCGCGGAGCCGGTATTTGCGGATATTACGCTTGAAACATGTTGCCTTGACCCAAAAGAAGTCGAAAGTAAAATGACGGGCGATGTAAAAGTTATAGTTCCGGTGAGCTTTGCGGCATATCCCGTCGATATCGGCGCGTTTAGAGCAATCGCCGATAAGTGGAACGCCGTACTCATAGAAGACGGCTGTCAGGCGCTCGGAGCGGAAAGAAACGGTGTGAAGGTTGGATGCGAAGCTGATATGACGGCTTTCAGTTTTCATCCCGTGAAGCCCATTACGACCGGAGAAGGCGGAATGGTAACGACGAACAACCCCGATTACGCAAAGAGTATGAAACTATTTCGCACTCACGGAATAACGAAGGATGCGAAAGAATACGAGTTCGCTGAAAACGCTTCTTTCGGATGGTACGGGGAGATGCAGCAGTTGGGATATAACTACCGCCTCACGGATATTCAGTGCGTTCTCGGGCTTAGTCAGATGAAAAAGCTGCCGGAGTTCATGGAACGCAGGAGGGAGCTTGCAAGCCTTTACTTTAAAAAGCTTGACGGCACGCCCCATTTAAGATTGCAGCCATATCACGAAGGACACGGATGGCATCTTTTCATGATATTTGTGGATCCGGACAAGAGGCTTGGATTATTCAACCATCTGAAAGAAAACGGTTTAGGGGTGCAGGTGCATTATGTCCCTGTCCATTTGCAGCCTTATTACCGCAGGCAGTTCGGTTATAAAGAAGGGATGTTTCCTAAAACTGAAGCAATGTACCAAAGCGAGATATCCATACCGTTATTCCCGGCAATGAGCGATTCGGATGTGGACAGGGTTGTCGATCTAATTAAAAACTACCTTGAACAGGTATGACATCCAGCAGGGACGACATACTTTTCGGAATATTAAAACTATGGCAGCCAAAAACGGGAGCTCGTGTAAACGTAGACACCGTTCTTCTGGCTGCTTTTCCGTTTTTTTCAAGAACCCGGAAGATCAGATTTGCCGAGCTTGGCTCCGCTTCGGGAGCGGTATCGCTGCTGCTCGCCAAAAGGTTTGCAAATATGAGCGTGACAGGTTTTGAAATACAAAAAGAGGCAGTTGAACTGGCAAAACTGAACACGATAGAAAATGAACTTTCCTCCCAAGTGAACTTTTTAGAGTTCGACATAAGAAATTATCGTTCAATAGAGGCGCAAAGCTACGAAGGAGTAATAGTAAACCCTCCTTATAAAAGCTTGGAGAGCGGCAGGGTGAGCACAAGGTTTGCAGAAGCGGCGGCACGGCAGGAAACGGCTTGCAGGCTTGACGAGGTGGTTGCGGCAGCTCGTTGGCTTTTACGCTCCAAAGGACGATTCTATTGTGTATTCACCGCAAACCGTGTGGCTGAATTATTGAGCTTGCTCGTGAATAATGAATTTCAACCCAAAAGGATGCGTTATGTTCACCCAAAACCCGAAAGGGCAGCTTCAGTGTTTCTGCTTGAAGCGGTAAAAAATGGCGGGATAGGAACAACAATAGAGCCTCCGCTTTACATATACGATGAAAATGGGGAATATACGGAAGAGCTTAAAAAGGCTTACACATTGGATGGGTTGACTGCCGCCCGTTAGGTCCGTGGGCAGCGATCAGCAAAATACGGGCAGGGAGCAATTAGCGTAACTCAGTAGGACTCATTATGAAAAATAGCCCTGTTGGTGGGGAAAGCAGCCGGCATGTCATTACGGGCGAAGCGCGGCAAACAGCAATCATGGATATTGCTGTGTCACTTAAAAACGCTTATCATATCCTCCAATACGCCGAACGCGGTATCGCGCAGAGTGGGTTTTTTATGTATTACAATATGTGTTCCCAATAAATCGCTTTCAAGGCTTACACCCATATCGCGATATGACAGAGTTGCGAAGATATCGCTATTATCAACTTCTTCGATTCCGACGGACGCTGCAACGCTGCCGTCCAGAATCCGTCCTCTGCACATCAATTTCAGCCGTTTTCCGCGAGCCTCCGCTTCAGCGATCATTTTTGCGGTTACATCCCTTATGCCGGAGCGCTTCACATCGAAAGGCGTTACATCGCCCTTAAGAAGTACGCGGGACAACACGGCTACCTTAGCTGCTGCATCCCAGCCGTCTATATCGTATGATGGGTCTGCCTCCGCTGACCCCATCTCTATTGCTTCGCGCACAGCTTTGTCCATTGACAGGCCTGATTCCATCCTCGAAAGTACATAGTTTGTCGTGCTGTTCAGTATGCCGGAAAATCCTGTTATCTCGTTTACCTTCATACACCTGCTCACAAGGTTGAATATCGGCGCTCCATCCATCACTGTCGATTCGAACAGAAAACGGCATCCGTTATCAAGAGCAAGCTTGCACAGCTCACTATATGCGAAAGCGACCGGCCCTTTGTTTGCCGTGACGGCGTGTTTGCCTCTTGTTAGCGCGGTGGTTATATGGGACACAGCGGGCTCGCCCCTGTTTGCCACATCGAGCGGAGACAATTCTGCCATCACGTCGTAGTCGAGTTCACGGCAGGCTTCAAGCGGCGAAATGGATGTGAGCGGTCCCGTAAACCTGCCATGGGACGAAACATCGTCGAGTAGTTTTTGCATGTCCAGCCCCTGTGCGTCCGCAACATTCCCCCGCGTCCGCGTGAATACCCCAATAACTTGAAAATCAAGCCCAATATCTTTTATATGCGCCGAGCGCTCATTCATCATCGCTGCCAAGGTCCTGCCCACGTTACCGAAGCCTATCAACAATACTTTTTGCATATTTGACACTTCCGTTTATGAGTTTCCGCTTGAAGATAGCAGCATGTTGTCAATGACGCGTACAGCTTCATCGTATTCGCATAACAATATATGAGTGGAAATTTGTATGATTCTATTTGACAAATCGCTGCCGCTGAGTTTGTTTTGCAGTTCTTCCATGATCATGTTTGTCAAGAAAGGATCCATTTCTTCTATCGATTTTTTGAGATTCACGAGCTTTATCGTAAGTTCTTCATGTGAAATTCCATTCTCTGTCGCAAGTTCCTTATCTAAAACTTGATTTATATTTATCAGTAGCAAATCCAATCCTCTTAAAAACATAAAATTATTTTCCTTTATAAATTTTACGTCTTCCGCTTTTCCTGCAGATTCCAACGCTTTTGCTGCTATTGACAGCTCGCTGGCTCCTATGCTCGCAAGGGCGCTTTTAAGCGCGTGGACGTGTGTTGTATAGAGTGGAAGATTATTATTTTCAAGGCATTTTTTTAAATCCTTGATTTTATTTTCTCCATCCCTGTAAAAGACTGAAAGAATTTCCAAATAGCTCTTAATAGATCCTCCCGTCATTGATAGCCCTAGGGATATGTCCAATCCCTCTATTGTAAAGGTAGGTTCTATTGATAAGGCTTCTTTCTCTTTCTCAATGGCATTCTCTTTTTTATCCTCAGGGATCCATTTTTCCAATATTTCGCCTAATTTTATTATTTCGATCGGCTTTGCCAGGAAATCGTTAAATCCGTTCGATAAAAACATTTCTTTTACTCCTGAAACCGCGTTTGCTGTTAGCGCTACAATAGGAATATTTGAGTAAGCCTCGTCCGCCCTTATAAGCAAAGTTGCTTGGACTCCGTCCATTATCGGCATCATATGGTCCATAAATATGATGTCATAATCGTTGTTTTTTACAAGCTCGATTGCTTCCATTCCGCTTTCACAAGTGTCTATATGCATTTGATACGGCTGCATCAAACCTTCCGCCACACAAATGTTCGTTGCTATGTCGTCAACAATCAATACCCTTGCGCTTGGGGCGATAAATGATAGTTTGTCCTTGCTTGAATTCTCAACGTTGGTATCCTTTACGTCATTGAGGATGTTTGCTATGGAAAGCGAATGTGCTGGCATCGGGAGGCATTTAATACTGCCCAAGCTTGTCGTTTCCTCAAATTCTGTGAGTAAAACGAAATCTACTGCGATTTTGAGCTTTTCAGAAATGCTTTTTGCGTTTTCCATCAATATTTCCGGAAGGAAAACATAAGAAAACTCTTCGTCTTTTATTGCTATATAAAACCCAGGCTGGCTTGAAGCGACTTTGCATTTTACGTTCAGGTCTTCCAGGGATTTTTTTATGGATTCCACGTATACATCCCTTGATTCGTATACTAAAACGCTTTTTTCTTCAGGTTTAAAGACGGTCGCGAATCTTTTATACTCATGTTCTGAAAAGCTTTGAGGAAGTTCCACAGTAAACGTGCTTCCTTCTCCATATACGCTTGTGACAGAAATAGTTCCATCCATTAGCCTGCAAAGGTTTTTCGTTATGGCAAGTCCAAGCCCCGTCCCTTCCACTCCCTTGTTTTTCAATATATCAACCTGCATAAATTCACTAAAAAGGTTTTGCATGTCATCTTCTTTGATGCCTATTCCCGTATCCGATACTTTCATCACCAGCAGCACGGTATTTTTACTTGTTATTTCTCCAGTTATTGAAAGTTTTACGTATCCTTCATGAGTGTACTTTACCGCGTTGCCCAACAGGTTCAGGAGTATCTGCCTTATCCTTACCTCGTCGCCTACAAGATTACTGGGAAGCATGGGGTCCACATTGACTGTAAAAAAGATAGGCTTATTTATCAGTCTCATGCTGATGATATTTGTTACATCATTTACCAGGGAAGGCAGGAAATAATTGATTTTCACAATTTCAAGTTTTCCCGATTCAATTTTGGAAAAATCCAGTATATCGTTAATTATGGATAAAAGGCTTGCGCATGCATGTTTTATTGACATGACCCTGTCTTTAATGGCTGATGGAACGCTTCCCATAAGGATAATCTCTGACATTCCCACAATGGCGTTCATCGGGGTACGTATTTCATGGCTCATTTTCGCAAGGAATTCGCTTTTTGCTTTTGTGTTGGCTATGGCTTCATCTCTTGCGGAAGCCAGTTCCACTTGAGTCATATTGATCTTGTCAAGCATAGCTTTGTGAGCCCGCAAGTCTCTTGTGTATCCCGCGACTATATATTCGTTTTTATATTTAACTCTTACAAGGGTTATTTCAGATGGAATAGGCTCGCCGTCTAATTTCTGATGCATCCATTCATAACGGCAGTATCTGTCTTTAAATGCCTTTGAGATGTTTTCAAACGCCATATCGGATGACAATCTGCCGCAAGGCTGATACTCGGGCGACAGATCAGAAAAATGTGTAAGGTATTCATTTTGGCTTGGCAGATCGAATAGCCTTACCGCTTCTTCGTTGCATGCTATGATATTGTACTCTTTATCCCACAGATTGCAGCACAATGGCGTGGCGTTAAGCATTATCTGCGTTCGTTCTTCGGCTTCCCGCATTTTTTCCTGATCTGCTCTTCTTTGTATAGCGTTAGCTATCAGGGACCCGCTCATCAGGAGTACGTTCTCTTCCAATTCCGAGAAATAGTTTTTGCTTTTACAGTTATCTAAGCCTATGAATCCCCAGTTGATCTCCCCTATGTCAATTGGGGCTATGAGAATTGATTGTATATCTTGTGGTTCCAATATCTCTATTTCTGATTGCGTAAGATCGCAGACAAAGCTGTTAAGGCATTTTCCATCAATTAAAGCTTTTTTAAATGATGGCAGCATATCATACGGAATATTCTCAAATGTTGGGTTTCCCTGTATGCTTTCAATCCCTTCTACCCATTCGTAAACTTGTATGCAGCAATGATTATTATCCGAGTCATATATGCTTTTCCATATGTAAGCCCTGTTTTGCCCGGTCATCTCTCCAATCGCTCTGAGGCAGTTATGGATAAGATCGTCAAATGATTCGTTTTCATCATGAGTTAGCAGTTTTTTTGCTATGTCATAGACTTCCCGGAGCATTTTATCCTTATTTGTAAGGCTTTTCGTCCGATCTTGGATTTCTGTTTCAAGTATGTCCTTATTGGTTTGTAATTCATTTATTGCGTTTTTCAGTCTTGATACATTCTGCATGGCGCTAACAAAACGAACAGGATTCCCCTGTTCGTCAAATTCAATAACTTTTCCTTTATCCTGACACCAAATGATGCTCCCATCTTTGCGGGTCATTCGATATTCCGCTTCGTATATGGGAGTTTTTCCCGCTAAATGTATTTTTATTTGTTCGTTTACATGGCCGATATCTTCCGGAAGCACTAATTTTTCCCATGCATAAACATTCGGCTCAAGTTCTTCAAGCTCATATCCGGCTATTTTAGCCCATTCAGCGCTGTAAATAGCCTCGTTCGTTTTTATGTTCCAGTCCCATGTTCCTATATCTAATAATTCAAAAAATCCAAATTCAGAAAAACTTGAGATAATGTTTTTTTTCATAACTCAAAGCCCTATATTTCATCATATTACAGTTTCTGATATCTCTTTAAACTTATCCGATACACTTATAAAAACATCTACAAGGTTCGGGTCAAAATGTTTGCCTCTGCCTTCACATATTATTTCCACGGCTTTTTCATGAGAAAATGCTTTCTTGTACGGCCTCGTTGAGACCAATGCGTCATAGACGTCGGCTATTGCCATCAACCTTCCTTCAATAGGTATGTCTTCTCCTGATAACCCTATCGGATATCCCGATCCGTCCCATTTTTCGTGATGAGAAATTGCGAAAATTTTAGCGTGATAAAGGAACGCATCCTCGACAGCGCTTTTGCTTATCTTGTTAATTATCATTTCCCCAAAAACCGTATGCGTCTTCATCTCCTCAAATTCTTCAAAGGTGAGTTTATCCGGTTTTTGAAGGATGCTGTCCTTTATCGCTATTTTTCCTACGTCATGAAGCTGCGCCGATTGCACAAAAACAGTTCTTTCCCATGATGAAACTTGATCCATATATAATTTATTTTCAACTATCTTATCAAGCAGCGCTTGAAGGTAATTCTGAGTCCGCTCTATATGGGAGCCGGTTATGTCATCGCGGCATTCAACCATTTCCGCCACTGTTTTCAAAATTGCGTTTTGCAGGTTTACAACGGTTTGTGTCTTTTCTCTGACCATTTCCATCAAGTTTTCGTTGTAGTTTTTCAGTTCGTTCTTTTGTTCTTCAACCAACAAGTGGACTTCTATCCGTTTCAACAGGAGAGGAGGGGAAAATGGTTTAGTAATATAATCTATGGCTCCTAAGGACAGCCCTTCAAGCTCATTCGCGGCTTCCGTTTTTGCTGTAAGAAAAATGACGGGAATATTTGATGTATTTACATTACTTTTTACTTTTTTAATGGTCTCGTATCCATTCATCTCAGGCATTTCTACGTCAAGCAGTATAAGATCCGGGCTAATTCTTTCAAGCATTTTGAGCAATTTCTCGCCGGATGGAATCGTAAAAACGTTATATTTTCCAATAAGGGCATTTTTGCCTATTGTCAGGTTAGTTGCACTGTCATCTACCAAAAAAACCGTTTTTTGTTCTGTTTGCGTCATATGCGCATCTCCACTTTATGTAATAGAATATTATTTGAGACTTTATCATTATAATACAAAATACACAATAATAATGAGGAAAAGAAAAAGATGAATTTAAGAGAAGACGCTGTCAACGCTGTAAGAGATGCAATTAATTCAATGCTGCCGGAAGTTGCGGTAATGAATAGCCTTTCGGGTTTTCACGCTGATGGAAAAATTATTCTGGCAGCGATAGGAAAAGCTGCATGGAGGATGAGTCACGCGGCGCATCAGGCGCTTGGAGGCGCCATATCACGCGGAATCGTGATAACAAAGGATAAACATTCGATGGGGCCTATAGGGAATTACGAAATATATGAGAGCGGCCACCCCGTTCCGGACAACAGGGTCATAAGCGCGACGAAACGTGTGATTGAAGCTGTAAGCGGGCTTTCAGCCAATGATTGTGTATTGTTCCTCGTTTCCGGCGGTGGGTCGGCGTTATTTGAAAGCCCTGCTGACGGCGTTTCCCTCGGTGATATATCGGACATAACCGGGCAGCTTCTTGCTTCAGGCGCTGATATAACAGAAATGAACATAATAAGGAAACGCCTGTCCTCCGTCAAGGGAGGAAAATTTGCTTCACTCTGCGCTCCCGCAAAGGTAACTTCGATAATCCTTTCCGATGTCATAGGAGACAGGCTTGAGGCAATTGCTTCCGGCCCCGCTTATCACGACACGAGCGGCAAGGATGACGCGCTTGAATTAGTTCGTAAATACTCCATAAACGTGAAGCCTGAAATTATGAAATTGCTGAACCGTCCGGGGATAGGCGAACTGAGTAATGTAACTTCTGTTTTGGCAGGAAATTGTGCGGGATTGTGCTGCTCGGCTGAAGATTTTCTGAAAAAGAAGGGATATAGCGTAGTAACCCTTACCACAAAGCTCTCATGCGAAGCGCGCGCCGCAGGAGAGAATTTTGCGAACATAGCGAAAGAAATTGCCGCAACTTCACACCCTATATCTCCACCGTGCGCTGTAATAATGGGAGGGGAAACAGTCGTCCGCATAAAAGGAAACGGAAAAGGCGGGCGCAACCAGGAAATGGCGTTAGCTGCCGCTATAGGTATTGAAGGGATGAAAGATACGGTATTTGTTTCCGCGGGTTCCGACGGGACTGATGGCCCGACCGACGCGGCGGGCGGTGTCGTTGACGGCGATACTGCGGAAAAACTACGAATTTTAGGGATAGACCCGAAATCCGCGCTTGACAACAACGATTCCTACAATGCTTTAAGCGCTGCGGGGGACCTCATTATAACCGGTCCGACAGGAACTAACGTTAATGATATATCGATATTGTTAATGAACAGTTAAAGGAGTAAAAGAATCTATACTCAGCTACGAAAAGATAATCTTATTGTGTAACGATGAAATAGCGATAGAAGTGCGCGATAATGCCTTTTAGACAGCAAAACAATATCATTTATGAGTTGGTTGATTTT
>WRBZ01000013.1 GCA_009784305.1 Synergistaceae bacterium | reverse complement strand
TCGCAATACAAGGAGCAACGTCCGGTTTGTATGATACAGTTCAATATCCGCTTTCATGCCTTTCGGTTCAAAGAGATTTAGATATTATCCCAATATGTAAGGAACATGACGTTGGGCTTATAGCCATGAAAGCCATGTCGGGGGGGCTTATACGAAATACACGGGGCGCTTTCGCTTTTCTGCGCGCATACGAAAATGTTGTTCCAATTTGGGGTATACAGAGTATTGAGGAACTTGAAGAATGGATTTCTTATGAAAACAACCCTCCGGTATTGGACTCAAAGCTCTTGGAGGAAATCGAGCAGGAAAAAATGGAGCTTGGTATGTCATTTTGCCGCGGCTGCGGGTATTGTCTGCCTTGTCCTGTAGGTATTCCAATAGTGACTGCCGCGCGTATGAAGCTTTTCCTTGGCAGAATGCCGGCAGAGCTTTATACTACTCCGGAATGGCAGTATAATATGGCTCTTATAGATAAATGTCTGCATTGTGATTCCTGTAAGAACAAATGCCCTTATAATCTCGATACGCCTGCTTTGCTCGCTGTGAACAACAGATTTTATAAGGAATACTTAAAAACAAATAACGTATGAGCGGCATTTAGCCATCCGCCGTCTGATGTTTATGGAGAAATATGATACACGAATTGAGGAGATTGGATTATGAAACGCAACAGAGATCTGGAAAAATCGTACAGCCCTGAAGGAATAGAACAAAAATGGTACGATGACTGGATAAGTAAAGATTTATTTGTAGCTAAAACTGTTAATTCCCCCCAAGACGGCGCTCCATCCCCGAAGGGACACTTTTCAATTGTAATCCCTCCGCCGAACGTAACCGGTTCTTTGCATATGGGACATGCTTTTAACAATACCTTTCAGGATATACTCTGCCGTACGCGGAGAATGCAGGGATATGATGTGTTATGGTTGCCGGGGACCGACCATGCGGGAATAGCCACCCAGAACGTTGTGGAAAGGGATATAGAAAAAGGGGGGGCTACGCGTCATTCTCTAGGCAGGGAAAAATTTGTACAAAAAGTTTGGGAATGGAAGGAGCTTTATGGAAACCGAATAATAAAGCAAATGAAGCGTCTTGGAAATTCCTGCGACTGGAGCCGCGAGAGGTTTACACTTGACGACGGGCTTTCAAAAGCTGTGCGTGAAGTTTTCGTGAGGCTGTACAAAAAGGACCTGATATACAAGGGTAAATATATAATAAACTGGTGTTCCCGATGCCATACCGCAATATCCGACCTTGAAGTGGAGTATGAGGATGTAAACGGCAAATTTTACTATGTGAAATATCCTTTCGCGGATGGAGAAGGCGCTAAAGATGACGGTATCATTATTACTACGACGAGGCCTGAAACTATACTTGGAGATGTCGCCGTAGCGGTTCATCCAAGATCGGAAAACAGCCGGTTTGTTGGAAGGAAAGTAAGAGTACCGCTGACTGGCAGAATAGTTCCAATAATAGAGGATAACATGGTTGATCCTGAATTTGGCACGGGTTATGTCAAAATAACTCCCGCTCATGATGCAGTTGACTATCTGGTTGGTAAAAGACATGACTTGGAGCAGCTTCAGGTTATTGACAGCAAAGGGATAATGAATGAAAACGCGCTGTCCTATCAAGGGCTAACCATTGAAGAGGCGCGCAAAAAAACCTCAGAAGATATAAGTAAACTTGGATTGATGGTAAAGGTGGAAGAAATCATCCATTCTTTGGGTCATTGTCAAAGGTGCCGCACAACTGTTGAGCCGTTCTTATCCGAGCAATGGTTTGTCCGTACGAAACCGCTTGCCGATAGGGGAGTAAAGGTAGTAAAAGATGGGCTTATCAAATGGTTTCCCGAGCAGTGGGAGAAGACTTATTTTCAGTGGATGGAAAATGTTCGCGATTGGTGTATATCCAGGCAAATATGGTGGGGACACCGCATACCTGCCTGGACTTGTCAGGACTGTGGGCATATCACCGTATATGAAAACGATCCGGCTGAATGTGAAAAATGCGGCAGTATTAATATAGTTCAGGACGAGGATGTTTTGGATACATGGTTCAGTAGCGCACTATGGCCTTTTTCGACGATGGGATGGCCAGAAAAGAATCCGGATTTGGAGTATTATTATCCAACGTCCTTAATGGTCACAGGTTTCGATATTATCTTCTTTTGGGTTTCGAGAATGATAATGATGGGGCTTGAGTTTATGGATGAGGTGCCTTTTAAGGATGTATATATCCATTCCCTTATCAGAGATGAAAAAGGGCATAAGATGAGTAAATCAAGCGGAAATGTTATTGACCCGCTTGATATGATAGATAAATATGGCGCTGATGGATTGAGAATGGCGCTTGCGGCTCTATCAACCCAGGGAAGGGATATCCTTTTAAGCAGTTCTAAAATTGAAACATTTCGTTTCTTTATGAATAAGCTTTGGAATGCAGCCCGATTTGCGCTTATGAATCTGGACGATGAAAAAAAGGAAATTATCTTTTCTGACCTTCGTTTACATGACCGCTGGATTCTTGACAGGACGCAGGACGTCATAGAAAGTACTACAAAACTCATTGACGAATACAATATTGGGGAAGCAGCCCGGTCGCTTTATGATTTCGTGTGGGGAGATATCTGCGATTGGTATATTGAGATGGCGAAACCGTCCTTACACGGAGACGAGGGAGATAAACGCAGAAATGCTTCTCAAGCTGTTCTTGAACATGTTTTTCATTCTGTTCTCCTTTTATTGCACCCTTTTACTCCGTTTGTGACAGAAGAGCTTTGGGACGCTTTCGGATATGGAGAGAAGGGGTGCGGGAAACCGATAGTTATATCTGAATGGCCTGTGAGGGACGAATGTTTTCGCTTTGAATCATCAAAGAATGAAATGATTTTCCTGCAGGAAACTGTAAGGGTTATAAGAAATCTTCGGGCGGAAGCCGGATTAACCCCTCAGCAATTGGTAAACTCTGTTTATATACAAACCGAGAATAAAGAATACTCAGATATTTTGGCATCAAATAAATCTCAGTTGGCTATGCTGTGTAAAGTTAAGGATATAGAATTTATGAGCGATGCAGGCGAAAAGAAAACTGGCGGATGTTTGTCAGAGGTTACTGCGTTTGCTGAAATATATCTTTTTGTTGGTGATATACTTGATATAGATTCCGAAATAAAACGCTTGGAAAAAGATATGGAAGCGCTTCAAAAGAACCTTTCGGTGAATCTTTCCAAGCTTGGAAATGAAAGTTTTATAAGCCGCGCACCGGCTGAAGTCGTTGAGCAGGAAAGACAGCGGAGCATTGAAGCGCAAGCGCAGATAGAGCGTATAAAAAATAATATGGAAAGTATCAGGCGTTTGTAATAAAATAATGTAATGTTTAATAATTCTTTTTCCGGCTTTGAACGGCTCATAACGAAACTCTCAAGTCCGGGTATAAGACCTGGGCTTGAGCGTGTCGAAAGACTTTTAAAGCTAATAGGAGACCCTCAAAATAAATTCCCTGCGATACATGTCGTAGGTACAAACGGTAAAGGTTCAACAGCGGCTTTTTTGAACTCAATTCTAAATAAATCTGGATATAAAACGGCTCTTTATACCAGCCCTCATTTGATAAGCCCGGAAGAAAGACTACTTATATGTGGGCATCCTCTTTCTGAAAATGAATGGCTTGAATGTGCCGCCAAAGTAGCGGAAACAATTAAGAATGACAGTATTTTATCAAATGACCCTCCATCGTATTTTGAAATTTTAACGGCCATTGCCTTTATGCTTATAGAAAAAAATGAAGTTGATATAGCTGTAATTGAAGCGGGATTAGGAGGCAGGCTGGATGCCACCAATACGCTGGGCGATGTGATAGTTTCCGTCATTACGTCCATATCGATGGATCATATGGAGTATCTGGGAGATACACTGGAAAAAATAGCGTCGGAGAAGTTTGCTGTAGTCCGTGATTATCGTAAATCCGTCTATCTTGGAGACAACGAATCACTATACAAAAATTTTAAAGGTAATATACTTATGCGTGACGCGTTTATCAAAGTTATAAATGTGTCAGTTGAAGGAAACTGCTATGACTTCTCCTGGGATAAGTATCGATTCAGTGCGATCAAGACCAGCCTTATAGGCGAATATCAAATTTACAACAGCGCCCTTGCTATATTTGCCGTTATTATTGCTTCTTCCAGATTTCCGGGAATAAATGAAAGCTCTATAAGAGAAGGGCTTATTTCAGCTTGCTGGATGGGCAGGATGGAGCTTATTGCTTACGATTCCGGAAATAAGTTTGTGCTCATGGACGGAGGACATAATGAGGACGGAATCGCGAAGTTAGTCAAAAGCGTTAATGAAATTTTTAAATCCAGCTCAAAGATTGCCGTTGTGTACGCTGCGATGAGAGACAAGGATTTATTCGGTTGCTTATCGCATATAAACGAGCTGAACGCTTCGATATACTGTACAGAAGTTCCTGGAAATGAAAGGAGCGCTTCTATTCAAGATTTGGATGGTATAGCCGGGAAATTTGATTGGAGGCAAATTTCATATTTTAAGGATCCAATGGATGCGATTAATGCTGCGAAGACAGATAATAATGACCTTGTGATAGTTTGCGGAAGCTTATATTTTATTGGATATTTACGTCCCAGAATAATGAGTATGCTTTGATTTTTAGTAGATAAAACTATGAAGAATGGGGTTGCCGGAAAATGAAACGTATAGCTGTATTGACCAGCGGTGGAGACGCTCCGGGTATGAATGCTGCAATAAGGGCGGTTGTTCGTACTTGTCTTTACAACGGAAAGGAATGTTATGGGGTTAGGCGCGGCTACGAAGGGCTTATTGAAGGTGATTTCATCCCGTTGGATAGAGCTGCGGTCGGAGGGATAATCCATCGCGGCGGTACAATACTTAAAACGGCGCGGAGCCCGAGATTCAAGGAACAGGAAGGAGTACAGCAGGCTATCAATAAACTGAATGAAGCTGGAATAGAAGGACTCGTGGTTATTGGTGGAGACGGCTCTTATCGTGGAGCGAAAGACCTTGATTCCATGGGATTTCCTGTTATAGGGATACCATGTACCATTGATAATGATATTGCGGGAACTGATGAGACTATTGGTTTTGATACTGCCATTAATACGGCGCTTGAAGCCGTCATAAAATTACGTGATACTGCAAGCAGCCATGACAGACTTTTCATTGTTGAAGTAATGGGGCGTAATGCGGGATTTGTGGCTCTTGAAGTTGCTGTTGCTTCAGGAGCGGAATATGTAGTTATTCCCGAGCTGCCTTTAAGCATAGGACGTTTATGCGACCAGCTCAATTATTCTCATAAAAATAATAAGAGCCACACTCTGATAATTCTTGCGGAAGGAGTTATGTCGGGGGAGCAAATGCGTTCTAAGCTTCAGGACACTGCAGGCTATGAAGCTCGTGTGACGGTTCTCGGATATATTCAACGCGGTGGAGCTCCTACATCAAAGGATACAGTCCTGGCTTCAAGATTTGGGGCATATGCCGCTGAAAGCCTTTTTGTAGGAAAAACAGGATTAATGATCGGATGCATTAGCAACAGAATGGTTTTATCTCCGCTTGAGAGGGCATGGACAGAACACAAAACAATTAGCCCGGAACTCATTGGTTTGGTTGAAAAACTGAGTGTATAAATCATATTTTTATCTCCAAGTTATCATGCAAATCAGCCGTAAATTATGTTAATGCCTGCTAAACGATACATTTTCTTTTTAGTTGCGCTTGCTTGCGCCTTAACCCTGTTGTTTGTTTCGATCATACTTGTTTACCACTATGTTAATAAACCGAGTGATACAATAATTATCCACAATATAGTATTAAGCGACGAAATAGAGAATAGATCCCGTTTAACCGGTACGGTTTCACGTTTTTCTTATGGTACCCGTCAGATGTTCTTGTTCTTTAATTTTGAAAAGGCTCAAATTGGAACTGATATAGAAGTGAGTTGGTATTATGGGGGGAAAGAAATCTTGACTGAAACTTATACTCTTGAAGAACCTTCAGGCAGCAGAATATATTGTTTATTGAAAGAAGATGGTTCTTCACTGCCAAAAGGTAATTATTCCTTGAAAATAACGCAGGGTGACAAAACAGTGATTCCAGAATATGTATTCAGTATTTTTTAGATGTGGGGAAATAATATAGTGTATCTAAATAATAGGGGGACAAATAAATGACAAAAATGGACAACAGGTATTCATACAGTTTTCTCTCATCTCAACTCATGCCTGACCTCCGTAAAACAGCCCGTGAAATCGGAATAAGCTCTCAATCGACATTGCGTAAAGGGAAAAATGACCTGATATTAATTATTTTAAAGGAACAGGCCGAACAAATGGGTTATCGCTTTGGAGGCGGGACGCTTGAAATTTTGCCGGAAGGTTTTGGGTTCCTACGTCCTAATGGTTTGCTCCCAAGCGATCATGATGTTTATTTATCGGTTTCTCAGATCAGGCGCTTTTTACTTCGTAATGGAGACGTTGTTTTTGGTCTGATTCGCCAGCCAAGGGAGCAGGAGCATTATTCCGCTCTTCTTCGGGTTGACACTGTTAATTTTACTGACCCCGAAACATCCCGCCAGCGTCCTCATTTTGGGGCATTAACCCCAATATTTCCTAATATTCCGATAAAATTGGAAGCCAAATCTGAAGAAATAGCGATGAGATTAATGGATATGTTTTCTCCGATAGGATTTGGCCAGAGAGCTTTAATAGTTTCTCCTCCCAAAGCCGGTAAGACGACCATATTAAAACGTATAGCCAACGCAATTTCAGTTAATCATCCCGATGCTATATTGATGGTGCTTTTAATTGACGAGAGGCCTGAAGAAGTTACGGACATGGCGCGTTCGGTAGATGCTGAAATTATAGCTTCCACATTTGACAGGCCTGCTGAAGAGCACATAAGGGTTGCAAATCTTGCTTTGGAAAAAGCGAAGCGCCTTGCGGAGGCAAAAAAGGATGTAGTAATACTTTTGGATTCTATCACACGGCTTGCGAGAGCTTCCAATATGACAGTCCCTCCTTCCGGGCGGACACTTTCGGGAGGATTGGATACAGCGGCTTTATATTTCCCCAAAAAGTTTTTTGGAGCTGCCAGAAATTTTGATGAGGGTGGAAGCCTTACGATTATTGGGACTTCGTTAGTGGAAACAGGAAGCCGGATGGATGATATAATATACGAAGAATTTAAAGGAACAGGTAATATGGAGCTTCATCTTTCACGCAAACTTGCGGAACAGAGGACTTTCCCAGCTATCGATATAACTAAATCCGGTACAAGAAGGGAAGAACTTTTGATTTCTGAAAACAATCTTGCGAGAATATGGATGATACGTAAGAGAATCGTTAATGTCGATGAATCAGGAGCACTCAATTTAGTTCTTGATAAACTGAAGCAGACTCAAAATAATGAGGAGTTTTTGGCTTCAATAAAGATGCCTTCATAATACAAGTTCATATAATGAAATAAAGGAGCCGGCGAGCGATAGGTATTGCTCCTATTACTCAACGCAGTTCTATTTACACTTGGATTTTTGAGTGTGTTATAATTACATTTGTATTTGGTAGGGAGGTGTTTGTTTGTTAAACAATAAAGCAAATCGTTCCGGCTTTTATATAGTAATTTTATGTATGTTTTTTATTTCTGTTTCTTTATTGGTATACGCTGAAGTACGAGAGTCATTTTATGATGAAATAGATGAAGCGGATTCGTTCTACTTAGGATTTATCACTATAGAGATTTCTGATATATCACCCGGAGCTCAGACGATTATGAAGTCCTTTCTCCCAGTGACAAACATGGCATATGCTGAACAGTTCAATGATAATAATAAACCTTCTGATATTCCGTTTGTTTTGGAAATGGAAGCTTTGTTGTCGGATGAATCTTTCCTGTATGGATCAATTGTATTGAGCACTTTGGATGATGGTACTACGCTGCCGAATGATATAACCATCTCGGATCTGGAATTACCGGAAGATGATTTGATATTATCTGAAAGAACCAATTCGTGGAAAGAGCATGTAGTAGCGCAGAAGGAAACGTTATCGGATATAGCTATGAAGTTCAGCGGCATTACAGTTCATGACATAGTGCGCGCAAATGAGTTGAAAGATCCGAACCAACTGAAAGAAAAGCAGATATTGTTGATTCCGCTGAAAGAGGAATTTATTGAGGATACCCTTGAAGAGGTAAGAATTAGAAAAGCGCGTGTGGCTGCTTCAAAAGAGGCAGTGATTCCGCTTGAAGTAAAGAATTATACTGTTCAAGAAGGGGATAGTTTATGGTCAATAGCAAACTCAATGAATTTAGAAGTTGATACATTGATAGGAAGTAATACTTTAGGAAATGTTTTGCGTCCAAAAGTAGTTTTACGTGTTCCCAATCAGGATGGTATTTTCTACAAGTTTAAGGCTGGAGATACAGCCCAAAAAGTCGCTGCTACGTATAAAGTGCAGATTGACAGGATAAAAAAGGTTAATCCAACTGTGGATTTGAACTCTCTCAAGACAGGATCGGAGTTGTTTATTCCGGGAGCTCGCATTGAGGCTGCTGATACCAAGGAAACAAAAAACAAGACAGTAAATAGGACAAACAACAATAAACAGGATTCCAAATCAAGCAATAATAAAAATGTAAATATTGAAAGCAGCTCTGGTGGTTATAAATGGCCGGTTGCCGGTAAAATCACAAGCCCGTATGGATGGAGGCGTCATCCAATTACACGCAGGAATGATTTTCATTCTGCTATTGATATAAAAGCTCAACATGGTGTGCCAATAAAAGCAAGTAAAGGTGGTAAAGTGGCATATTCAGGCTGGATGAGCGGATATGGGCAAGTTGTCGTTATTGAACATGCAGGCGGATACTCTACATATTACGGGCATTGCTCATCACTGTTAGTCAGCAAGGGGCAAAGTGTTTCCACTGGTGAAATTATTGCCAGGGTTGGAGCGACCGGACGAGCTACTGGCTCGCACCTTCATTTTGAGTTGCGTCATGGCAATAGACCTCTTAACCCTTTAAGCCATCTTAGGTAAAAGTAACTTTATAACATGGGCCAGAGCAAAAAAAACTCTGGTCCATCTTTTTTGTGGAGGATATTATGGTTAAATACGTTTTTATTACAGGAGGAGTTGTATCCTCACTTGGAAAGGGGATTACCGCAGCGTCTCTTGGGACTTTGCTGAAAAAGCGCGGTTTTAGAGTTTCTATAATAAAACTTGACCCATATTTGAACGTTAATGCCGGAACTATGAATCCATTTCAGCATGGAGAAGTATTTGTCACGGATGATGGAGCAGAAACCGATTTGGATTTGGGGCACTATGAAAGGTTTATTGATGAATCTTTATCAAAGAGCAACAGCATAACTACGGGGAAAATCTATTCGTCAGTTATCGCTAAAGAGCGGGAAGGTGCATATCTTGGAGGTACTGTACAAGTAATTCCGCATATAACTAATGAGATACAGGAATGCATAATACGCAGCGGGGAAGGAAAGGATATAGTAATAGCCGAAATAGGAGGGACAGTCGGAGATATTGAAGGATTACCTTATCTTGAAGCTATTCGTCAGATGTCCAATAGAGTCGGACGCGAAAATGTTCTTTATTGTCATGTTACTTTGATCCCATGGCTTGAATCCGCCAAAGAACTTAAAACAAAACCTACTCAACACAGCGTGCAGGAACTCAGAAGGATAGGAATTTTACCTCAGGTAATTGTTTGCAGGTCGCAATACGCCATGGACGAAAGCATGCGGGATAAATTAGCTCTGTTTTGTACGGTTCCAAAAGAAGCGATAATAGAAGTCTTTGATCAGGATACAATTTATCGTGTTCCAATAAACCTTTATGAACAGAAATTAGACATTCTGGTCATGAAGATTTTGTCTTTAAAAGCTGAAAAAGAACCGGACTTGACTGACTGGAAACTGGTAATAGAGAGATTTAAATCTGCTCCAGAAGATGTTGAGATAGCTCTTGTAGGTAAATATATCAATCATAAAGACGCTTATCTGAGCATGATTGAGGCTCTGTATCATGCTGGAGTGAATTGTAATGTCCGGATCAAAGTAAAAGCGGTGGAAACTGAAGAATTATATGCCCAGAATGTGTCTGAAACGCTATCGTCGGCTGATGGGATACTTATCCCCGGATGTTCCGGCGAAATGGAAACACTTGGGAAAATCAATGCAATTAAGTACGCAAGGGAAAAATCAATTCCCATATTTGGAATCTGTTTAGGAATGCAGATGATGGTAATAGAATATGCGCGCAATGTTTGCAATATTACAGGCGCTCACAGTTCTGAAGTAGAACCGGCAACTATTAACCCTGTCATTCATATCATGAAAGAACAGGCTGCAACAGATAGCTTTGGTGGTACAATGAGACTTGGGGCTTGGGATTGTGATTTATCCCGGGATACAATTGCATTTGATGCGTATCGTGCTGAACGTATAAGTGAAAGACACAGACATCGTTATGAAATTAACAATGATTACCGTGATCGTTTGAAAGATGCAGGAATGGTAATATCAGGCGTATGCTCTGAAAAAGACTTGATAGAAATAGTAGAATTAAAAGAACATCCTTGGTTTCTTGGGGTGCAGTTCCAGCCTGAATTAAAATCCAGGCCTATCAGAGCTCATCCTTTGTTTATAAGTTTCATTAAGGCGGCTATAAAGAAAAAAGGGGGATCATAAAATGAAAGTAAAATCTGTGCTGTTCTTTTTTGTTTTTATTCAGCTTTTATTTGCTTCTTTCGCTTATTCTGCGGAAAATACAGGTACAACTGTTGTGCAAATGGATAAGGCTGAAACAATAATCTATGGAGAAGCTAAGCGCGGAGGGTTGATAGAGAGGCTTAATGAACTGGAGACAGTTCTTTTTGGCAGGAGCCTTCCGGGTAGCATATCTGAAAGACAATTACAATTAATTAACTTTATTGAGACCGGAAGTGATGAGCAACCGTCTTTATTATTTAAGCTTGGGGTAGCGGAATGGGCTGTTTCTCAAACAATTCAACCTTTTGTCCCCGCGCTTGGACGTCTTCAGAAACTGGAACAGGAATTGGATGGCTTCATACAAGAAGGAAAACCTATGGCAATGCGCGTAGAGCGTCTTTTATCGATGCTTTTGACGGATCCTGTAACTCAGGTTGAATTGGAAGTTTCCAGTGATAAAATTGTAAGGGCACAATTTCTTGATGATATTGGCCCCGGTAAATCAAGAAAAGGCGATAGCGTGAAAATGGAGCTTTTAGAAGATTTTACGATTGAAAATCACCTTATAGCGCCGAAAGGCAGCCGAATCGTGTCTGAAGTATCCGAAGTCAAAAGGCCTGCTGCTTTTGGGCGTCCTGGCGAAGTAAAATTGGATTTGAAGTACCTCCAGATACTTGGACCTGAAGAAGTTAAAGTTAAGGTTGCAGATACTACAAAAAGATTTGGCGAAAGAGGAGAAGGAAATATAGCAGCGGCAGCAGGAGCAAGCATAGTTGGCGCAGTTTTACTTGGCCCGTTGGGATTGGCATCAGGATTGCTCATTAGAGGGCAGAGCCTGGATGTTAACGCTGGAACTCAGTTTTATATAGAACTGGCTGATAGAGCGAAAATGTCAGTGTTTCCTATCCCGCCAGGCTTGAGAAAAAATGATGAATCCTCCGAGGGTACAAGCGTAAGTCGCAGTAGTTCAAATTCTGAAGAAGTATTCATCCCTGATCAATAATTCTGCGAGGTGGTGAATTATTCGTTGCTGTTTGAAAAGATTTTTTGTTTGTAGTATTTTACTTGTTTTTTGTTTATTGTTTTCTGTTTCTGCAGGAGCTTCCTCAATGGAAGAAGCTGTTCTGGTCCTTGAAAACTGGACTTCATTTCGTTGGGGGAAAGATTGTATTATTTG
>WRBZ01000012.1 GCA_009784305.1 Synergistaceae bacterium | reverse complement strand
TCTGCATGATAGTGAGCGCTATTCATACGGGGATATTGCATTATTGTACCGTACCAATGCGATGAGCCGTGTTTACGAACAAGAGTTTCTGAAGTCGGGAATACCGTATCGTGTTGTAAGGGGAACCGCCTTTTATGAGCGGAAAGAGGTGAAGGATGTTTTAGCATACATGAGGCTCGCAGTGAACCCCCTTGACCGCTCGGCTTTATTCAGGGTGGCAAACATTCCTGCACGAGGCCTTGGAGCAAAAACGCTTGATAGAATATCGCTTTTACTCGAAAATATGGCTCAATTAATGGACCCATATATCGCTTCAGAGTTTTGGACAATTATATCAGGGGAAATCATAGACCCTAACAGTAAGTTCAGATCGATTTCCGAGCATTTGAGATTATCGACCAAAATACTATCTGCATTTCATGATTTTGCTGAACATATTGCATATATATCATCCAACTCGGAAGATATATCAAATATATTTACATATATAATGAATGTTATAGGATATGAAAAAGCGTTGCGGGATGAGTACCCGGAAGATTGGGAGGAACGTGCGGAAAATATTGAGGAGCTTCGATCATTGGTCCATCCTGAAGGGAGTTTAGCTGAAATAATTGCTGAAGCGGCATTGTTTACCGACCAGGAAAGTAAATCTGATTCTGATGAACACAAAATAAATATGCTTACGCTGCATTCCGCAAAAGGACTGGAATTTCCCGTTGTATTTATGGTTGGTATGGAAGAGGCTATATTTCCAAATTTCAGAGCTTTTGATGACTTTGACGACATGGAAGAGGAGCGGCGTTTATGCTATGTCGGCATTACCAGGGCTGAAGAGCGGCTTTTCCTGACAGCTGCGCGTACAAGAAGACTTTTTGGTTTAACATACAGAAACGGATTCTCACGCTTTATTTACGAAATACCGGAAAATCTAAAGATAACTGACGACCGGGGAGAGGATAACGCAAAAGATGTGGATTACGGCAATTACCGGCGATATAGGGGCTGGTAAATCTACTGCCGCAAGAATTTTTGAGGAAATTGGAGCTCAAAGAATTAATGCGGACGAAATAGTAAAGGAATTATGGCAAAATCAGGATATAATTTCAAAAGCCGCAGAACGTTGGGGAAACCAAATCATTGACAGCAGCAAAGAAGGGGGAAAAGTCAATCTAAAGGCTATAGCAAATATTGTATTCAGTGATTTTGATGAAAACCGTTTCGCGTGTGAATTACTGCATCCTAAAGTGATGCAAATAATAGAAGATAAAGTTAAAACTGCGGATGGGTGGATAGTAATTGAAATTCCGCTTTTGTTTGAATATGGAGTTCCCGCATGGGTTAACAGAACAATTTTCATTACAGCGCCAAAAGAGATTCGTGAGAACAGATGCCGCTCACGCGGCTGGAGTGAATCTGAAATAAAGAAAAGAGAGTCTTTTTTCCTTCCTTCGGAAGAGCGGATAAAGCGCTCGGATTTTCTTATCAAGAATGATGGCAGCCTTGAAGAACTTAAGAAAAAACTTTACAAACTTGCAAAGATGTTCAAGGAACGGGCTGAGAATACTATTAATGCGTGCCTTAGCAGAAAAATAATTGATTTACTGCACATAATTGGGTATCATGCTGAACAGATGAAAAAACGTGCATTTCTTGTTGGAGGCGCTGTCAGGGATATATTCTTAAACCGTAGCACAAGCGACATTGACGTTGTTATTGAAGGCAATGCTATTAATTTGCTGCATCGCATATATAAAAATGAATGCAGGCCAAAAGACTGGGATATGAACTTTTACAGGCGTTACGGAAGCGGTACTTTGATAAATAAAATCACGGGACAGAGGATTGATCTTATTTCAACAAGAAGCGAATTGTTTACGGAACCGGGGAAAAAGGCTCAAATGAAACCTGGAAATATCAGTGAAGATATTGAAAGGCGCGATTTTACTGTAAACTCGATCGCCATGTCCATAATAAAAAAAGACTGGGGAAATATCGTTGACCCGTTCAATGGGAGAGCGGATATAAAAGCCAGGCTTTTAAGGGTACTTCATGACAGAAGTTTTATAGACGACCCAACCCGGATTCTGCGTGGTTTGCGATTTGAACAGAGATTAGGCTTTAGTTTTGAAGAACATACTTTTGAACTTCTTCTGCAGGCAATTGAACAAAACGTATTTTCTACTGCTATACCTTCAAGGATGGAAAAAGAATGGAATTTATGTATTATGGAAAACCAGGTATCAATAAAGGATCGTTTAACAGATTTAGGAATTGACATAGGATTAATAGAATCTATTTGTTTTGGAGGGAAATAAATGATCGGGCGAATGGACCCTTATATTTTAATTATAAGTATTCCTGCTGTTTTATGGGCAATTTCTTTTCATGAATTCTGTCATGGATATTCAGCTAAACTTTTGGGAGACCGGACAGCGGAAATGCAAGGAAGGCTGACGCTTAACCCAATAAAGCATTTTGATCCGGTAGGAGTACTTATGTTGCTGTTTGTAGGATTTGGATGGGCAAAACCCGTACCGATCAACACAAGGCACTTTAGAAACGTCAGGAGAGATATGATTATAGTATCCATTGCAGGAATAGTAGGCAACCTCCTGACAGCATTTGTATTCGGGCTGATCTTTCGGTTTATCCCACTGAACGTTTTTGGCAGAGCCGGAGTTGATTTTGTAAGGATTATGATAATGATCAATGTCGGCCTGGCTGCATTCAATGTCCTCCCAATTCCGCCGCTTGACGGGTCTAAAATTTTGTACGGGTTCATTCCTTTCGAATGGTTGAGGTTTTACTATTTCCTTGAGCGTTACGGTTTCATTATTCTGCTGGTATTAGTCTTTATCCCCATTAATGATACTCCATTAATACATTATATAATGTCACCGGTCAGGTCATTTTTTCTTTGGATAGTTACAATATACTATTGAAAATACTATTGAAAAGTCCAAAATGCAAAAAAAGGGTGAGGGCAAATGAAGATAAAATGGAAATTTGAAGAAGAACAAGAAGATTTTGATGAACATGGGAACTTAAAGCCTTATTACAAAGATTCGGAACCCTGGAAAAAATTAAGTAATAAGGGAAATCCTTTACTTCAAATCCTTAAAATAATTCTTGCTTTAGTTCTATGCATAGTCTTTGTATTCATATGCTTAACTATTCATGATTACTACGGGCAAGATTGGAACCAGTTTCCAGGAGTTCAAATCATTCGCAGTATAATTAACCGACACATGCAGCCATAAAATAGTAATGCGGACCTTGCGCAAACATTAGGGCACGCGGTTATAATGATTTATTTTTTCTCGCAACAATAAATGATAGTGTTTCCAATAGTTTCTATGTATTACAGAATAAACGCAATAAGGATATTCGCACAATATCGCTTTTTTTTTAATAAATTTGTCCATGATCACTTGACGGATTCACGTTTTTACGGTAAAAGTATCGTGTTTGTTTTTGAGTAATAGAAGAATAATCTTGGGAAGGAGGTTAGACTATGACTAAGGCGGAATTAATAGATTCAGTAGCGAAGAAAGCTGGTCTTACTAAGAAAAGTGCCGGAGCAGCAGTTTCTGCGGTAATTGATTCAATTTCGGGAGCGCTAGCATCACACCACAAGGTTCAATTGGTCGGATTCGGCACATTCGAAGTACGCAAACGCGCTGCAAGAGAAGGACGCAATCCTCAAGATCCATCAAAGAAAATTAAGATACCGGCAAGAGATATACCCGCATTTAAGCCAGGAAAAGCTCTGAAAGACAAAGTACAGCATGATTCTCAAAAAAAGCATTAATTCAGCATGATTGAGTATTGAGACAGCAACTCTATTAAAATGAGTTGCTGTTTTTTTGATTAAAATACTTGACTACTTACCTAATAGAGAATATACTACCTATTAATCATAGTTGCTATTAAGACCAGATGATATTTTTTAAATATGAGGAGAATATGATCAATTCAAAGAAGTCACGCCAAACAAGACTATCCGAAATTATAGAAAGTGACCCGCTTACAACCGATGAAGAACTGGCATTAAAACTTCAGGTAAGCGTTAGCACTTTACGATTGGATCGTGCATTGCTCGGGATTCCTGAACTCAGAGAGAGAACAAAAAAACGGGCACAGGAAGCAATAAGCCGGTTACGTTCTTTATCCCTCAGTGAAATCGTTGGAGATCTTCTTGAACTTGAACCAAATAAATGGGCGTTGTCGATTTTAAAGGCAACACGTGATATGGCTTTCAGAAATACTAAACTCATCTGGGATCATTATATCTTTGCACAGGCAAGTTCAATAGCAGTTGCAGTAATAGAGGCTGATACTGTTATCGTGGATTCGATGCGCGGAGAATGTAAAGGACATGCTCACGTTGGAGATGCCCTGATAGCCAGGGCGAAAGTTGGAGTAAATAAAGAGGGAACTACCATTGTGAGTGTACGTACAAAAATTGCTGATCAAGAAATTTTTGTCGGTCGTTTTATAACAAAAATTTTAGCTGCAAAAATCTGACCCGAAATAACGGAGTTGTTGTCTTGTGAATAACATGAAGAATTTGATGATCTCAATAGACGCTATGGGAGGAGATAACGCACCCCATGAAATATGCAAAGGAGCAATAGCTGCATGTAAAGAATATGATGATATCAATATTACTTTAGTTGGAGATTCTGAACAAATAAAGAAATGCATTGAAGAAAACCCTATTTCTGAAAATTCAAGAATATCAATAGTACATGCAGATGAACGCATAGAAATGGACGACCATCCGACGCTGTCAATGAGGAAAAAACGCAGATCAAGTATGCGCATTGCTATGGAAATGGTGCGATCGGGTGAAGCTCAGGGGGTCGTTTCAGCAGGAAATACAGGGGCAATAGTAGCCGGCGGCGTAATTGTCATAGGCAGATTACCGTCTATAGACCGCCCCGCTCTTGGGGTTCCTTTGCCGACAGTAAACAGGTGTACGTTCCTCCTTGACGTTGGAGCATCTGTGCATTGCAGAGCCATAAACCTATATCATTATGCTCTGATGGGAAATATTTATTCACAAAAAATTCTTGGCATTGAAAAACCAATGGTTTCTCTATTATCAAATGGTTCGGAGGAAATCAAAGGAGATGAAGTTGTCGCTGAAGCGAGGGAAATGATTTCGAAAGCCAATTTAAACTACACAGGTTACATCGAAGGAAATGAAATCGTATACGGTAACGCTGATGTGGTAGTCTGCGATGGATTTATGGGAAACGTTATCCTGAAATTTGGAGAAGGGCTCGTGTCTGCAGCGCATTCGATAATTAAAGAGGAGATGGGGCAAAGATTCCTGCCAAAAGTAGGAATGGTATTTATGATCCCGATGCTGAAAGCATTATGGAATCGCTTTAACTACGAAAAATACGGAGGCACGCCGCTTCTTGGGATTGACGGCGTCGTAATAAAAGCACATGGACGCTCAAAATCTCCGGCAATTTTAAGCGCTTTAAAGACAGCTCGTAACCTTATCAAAAAAGGTGGAGTTGAGCAAATCCGTAGCGAATTGGAGTGATTTGTTTCATGGAGCGACAGAATAGAATAAAAGCTTTATTGAAAATTAAATATCCGCTTTTACTTGGAGGAATGGCATGGATAGCGGACGCACAACTTGCAGCCGCTGTAAGTAACGGAGGCGGTATTGGAATTATTGCTGCGGCAAATATGCCGCCTGATTTACTGGAAAAAGAACTTATAAAAATAAGAAATCTCACGGATAAACCGTTTGGGCTGAACATTATGTTGATGTCCTCAACTGCAGACGCAGCTATGGATCTTGCCGTCAAACATAAAGTACCTGTAGTAACGACAGGAGCAGGCACTCACGGCAAAGTACTGAGCAAACTAAAACCACTTGGAATAATAGTCATACCTGTCATTGCTTCAGTAGCTCAGGCAAAGAGATATGCAAAACAGGGAGCGGATGCCGTAATAGCTGAAGGAATGGAAGCAGGAGGACATATAGGCGAGCTTACTACCATGGTACTGGTTCCACAAATAGTCGACTCCGTCGAAATTCCAGTTATAGCTGCCGGAGGAATAGCGGATAGCAGAGGGACAAGAGCAGCGTTTGCCCTCGGAGCTGAAGGGATACAGGTTGGAACACGATTTTTATGTTCGAACGAGTGTAATGTGCATGTAAATTACAAAAAAGCAATTCTTGACGCAAGGGACAGGGATACAACAATAACGGGGCAGAGAACGGGACATCCTGTACGATGCATCAGAAATAAACTTACCGCTAAGTTTGAATCACTCGATAAGAATCTCGCAGGAATGGATGAAATAGAAAAACTTGGAGCCGGGAGATTAAAGGATGCTGTAATTAATGGAGATGTTGAGTGGGGATCGGTAATGGCAGGACAGTCATCTGCAATGGTGAATGACATCAAACCCGCAGCCCAAATAATAGAAGATTTGTTTAAAGGAGTTGATGTGGAATGATAAAATATGCGCTTGTTTTTCCGGGACAAGGGGCACAAGAGGTCGGAATGGGAGTAAAACTTTTTGAGAGTTACTCTTCAGCACGGGACGTATTCAATGAAATAGATGATTCGCTCAATTTTGCATTGTCCCGTATCATATTTGAAGGGCCTGAGGAAGAACTAAGACTCACGGCATTTGCGCAGCCGGCAATTTTAGCCG
This sequence comes from Synergistaceae bacterium, assembly GCA_009784305.1. Taxonomy (GTDB): domain Bacteria; phylum Synergistota; class Synergistia; order Synergistales; family Aminobacteriaceae; genus WRNQ01. Next base: position 5,311 of record WRBZ01000012.1, on the reverse strand, counting down.
TCAGCATAGCGTCTCTTCGAGTACTGCAAAATGAAATACTTGGTAAATCTTTTCGAATGCCAGTAATTTCTGCAGGGCACAGCCTTGGGGAATATACGGCTCTTGTAGCGGCGGAGAGTTTATCTTTAAGGGACGGGGTGTTACTCGTCCATTTACGGGGAAAATGGATGCAGGAAGCTGTTCCGGAAGGTAGAGGATCAATGTACGCATTGATTGGAATAGAGGCGGAGGAAATCAATAAAATTTGCTCGGAGATCGCTCCGAATGCTGAATGTCAAGCAGCGAATTATAATTCCCCGGGGCAGATAGTAATAACCGGAGAAACGTCTTATGTCGAAAAGGCCGCTGACCTCGCCAAACAAAGAGGCGCGAAAAAAGCTATCAAGCTTAACGTGAGCGCTCCTTTCCATAGCCAGCTCATGCGCCCTGTAGCCGATAAATTATCTTCCCAATTTGAAAAATGCAAATGGAGCGATCCAAAATTTCCGATAGTGAGTAATGCATGGGCTAAGCCGGTCTCAAAAATTGAGGATATCCATAAAATGCTATTTGAACAAACATATAGCCCTGTATTATGGCAGGACTCGGTACTCGAAATGAGTAAGAATGAAATTGATGACTATATTGAGCTTGGACCGGGAAACGTTTTATCAGGCTTGATAAAAAGATGTCAAAAAGGACTTAACTGCATTTCAGCAGGGACCCCGGAATCACTTGAATCGGTTGCGGAATATTTTAGTGCAAAGGAGGGATAAATTAGAATGGAAAAAATTGCCCTTGTAACAGGCGCGGAGAGAGGAATTGGAAGAGTCATTGCCGTTGAATTGAGTACAATGGGTTATCAAATTGCCGTTAATTTCCTCGATAACAATGAAGCTGCTGATGAAACATGCAGATTAATAGCCCAAAACGGAGGCAGAGCTGTTGCATTTAAAACCAACGTTGGAAAGTTCGAACAAGTTTCAAACATGTTTGAAGCCATAGAGAAAGAAATGGGAGCTTCTCCCCTTATACTCGTAAACAATGCCGGAATAACGAAGGATAACCTTCTCATGAGGATGAAAGAAGATGAATGGAGCTCCGTTATCCAAGTCAACTTAAATTCTGTCTATTACTGTACTCATGAGGCTATACGCGGAATGTTGAAAGCAAAATGGGGACGGATAATAAATATTGCTTCCGTAGTTGGGCTTATAGGCAGCCCGGGGCAATCAAACTACTGCGCTTCTAAAGCGGGAGTAATAGGTTTTACAAAATCTGTGGCAAGGGAATATGGCAGTAAAGGAGTCACAGCTAACGCTGTCGCACCTGGTTTCATTGATACAGCTATGACAAGCATTTTAAAAGATGAATTAAAAGCTTCTTTTATCTCGCAAATTCCCGCAGGACGTATTGGAACAGCCGGGGATGTCGCAAAAGCAGTCGGTTTTTTTGCTTCCGAATCATCTTCGTATATATCTGGTCAGGTATTGGCAGTTGATGGAGGAATGACAATGTGTTAGTAATTAATGAAAAAATAAAAGGGGGTGAAATAGATGAAAAAGGAAGAAGTATTAGAAAGGTTAAAAGAAATAATAATGGATCGCCTTGATGTTGAGGCAGATCAAATAGTTGCGGAAGCCTCATTTGTAGAGGATCTCGGAGCAGATTCTCTTGATATCGTTGAATTAATAATGGGAATAGAAGAAGAATTCGACATCGAAATCCCGGATGAGGATGCGGAGAAACTTACTTCAGTTGGAGAAGCAATGAATTATACCCTCGGCAAAATTGGGGTCAGTGAGTAGCAGAAGCAGACTTGAGGAGGCACAGCAAAAGTTGCGCCTCCTTTTTGAAAGGTGGACTTTGGATGAGAAGAGTAGTCATCACAGGATTAGGTCCTGTAAGCCCAATAGGTATAGGAAAAGAGAATTATTGGAGTGCTCTGCGAGAGAAAATAAATGGAGTGGGACTGCTTACAGAAATTGAGCTTTACGATTGCCCCATAAGCTTTGGCGCGGAGATTAAAAACTTTGACCCAACGGCATGGATGGATAATAAGGATGCAAGGCGTTCGGACAGAGCTATTCAGTTTGCCGTAGCAGCTTCCGCATTAGCAGTGAAAGATGCAAGGCTTGATACCAACAGCCTTGACCCATATAGATTTGGAGTATATATCGGAAGCGGACAAGGTGGAATAGCTACATCTTTTGATCAATTCAAAATAATGCTTGAAAAAGGAAGCAAAAGAGTAAGCCCTTTTTTCATTCCAATGATGATAAGCAATATGTCAACAGCATATGTCGCGATATGTCACAACGCAAAAGGACCAAATATGTGTGTTGTGACGGCGTGTGCAACATCGATACATAGTTTGGGAGAGGCATATCATACGATAGTGAGAAATGACGCGGACGTAATTCTTTCAGGCGGAACCGAAGCAGGTTTGAAGGCTATATGCCTTGCCGGTTTTGCTTCAATGAAAGCCCTTTCCACTAGAAGCGGCGAGCCTGAAAAGGCTTCCAGACCATTCGATAAGGACAGAGACGGGTTCGTTATGGGAGAAGGAGCGGGCGTACTTGTGCTTGAAGAACTTGAACACGCAAGAAAGCGCGGCGCACATATTTATGCGGAATTAGTCGGATACGGAACATCATGCGACGCGGAGCACATCACAGCACCTGCTGCGGATGCAAACGGAGCTGCCTATGCCACTAAAAAAGCAATTGATATGGCAGGATGGAAAACAGACGATGTCGATTATATTAACGCGCACGGAACCTCCACTGAGCTTAACGATAAAACGGAATCTTTAATGATAAACAACATATTCGGGGAACACGCCAGAACTATTCCGGTAAATTCAACTAAATCAATTATTGGACATTGCCTTGGCGCCGCAGGTGCTCTTGAAACAATAGCGACGATTCAGGCTATAGAGGAAGGATATGTACACCCTACCCTGAATTATGAGAATCCAGACCCGGAATGTAACGTTAATGTCATAGCAGGAGATGGGCTGCAAAAACAAGTTAAACACGCACTTATAAACAGCTTTGGTTTCGGCGGGCATAACGGAGTTCTGGGACTCTCAAAAATGTAATGAACGAGGAACAATCAGCTTCAAGGAGTATAAAACTCCATGGTTTTGAAGAAAGATTAGGATACGTATTTAATGACAGAGAGCTATTGAACCTTGCTCTCTGTCATTCTTCTTACGCTAATGAAAACGGGCTCTCCGAATCTAACGAAAGGCTTGAGTTTTTGGGAGACGCCGTAATTGAGCTTACCGTTTCCCATCTGCTGTTCAGTTTTTTTCATGATTCTACAGAAGGAGAACTCACCAGAAAAAGAGCAAATATTGTTTGTCACGAATCTCTCGTAAAATGGGGGCAATACTTGAACATTCAGGAATTGATCCTCAGAGGAAAATCTTTACGGAACTCATGCCCCGATTCAATTTACTCAGATGCAGTCGAAGCTGTGATCGGTGCTGTTTATATTGATGGGGGATATGATGAGGCATTCAGAATAGTAAAACGGCACGTAGCGTTTTTTTTTAATAATGAAGAAATATTGGATCACAAATCACGCCTTCAAACATTTATGCAGATCAAAAAAAATGATATACCTGTTTATGAGATAATATCAATAGAGGGACCTAGCCATGCCCCGCAATTCAAAGTGAGAGTTATAATTGACGACAAAGAATGGACAGGGGAAGGTTTATCGAAAAAGGCAGCGGAAGCTTCAGCGGCTTATAAAGCTATCAGGGAATTGGAAACAGATGAAAAGATTAAATAAAGTTGCGCTTACATTCTTTCTTTTAATACTGACCGCCACGCATTCATTTGCTGTGGATATAGTTGTTGTTTCTCCTTGGGTGGCAGTTTTGACTCACTTTATCGGAGGAATAAAAGTAAACGTAACTCCAATGACGACATGGGACAATGATAGAGTCAGCCGTACAAAAATGAGGAGTATCTTAAACACAAACCCGACTATAATAGCTTTAGACGATTCAGAAATCAGTAAAATGGGATTGGATGCAGAAAGCAACAGTAAGATTTATTTACTATATGAGAGTGCTCCATTTGAGGCAAGCGAACGCGATAAATATTTTGGAGACCCATCCGTACTTCCTTTTATAGCTCAAAAGCTTTTACCCATACTTTCCTCTTTGGATCCCGATAATTTTTCTTACTATCAAAGGCGGCTTGCCGAATTCCAGACACGACTCAGCAGCACAATTCTTGCCGGAAGGCATCTATTAAAGGGACAAAAAATACTAGACCTGACTTTCAGCAGCGGTTTTTTTTTATTGGCCGCAGGCTGCGATCTATTAAGGCCTAACGAAGAAGACATTGATGCATGGTCCCGGTCAAGGCAAATGGAAAAGCTCAATGAATTAGTGGCAAGCAGCCAAAAAGAAAACAGGCTGGTCGTAATTGATGCCGCCACACCAAAATCAATTCGGACGGCTTTAAGCTCATTTTCAAATATCATAATGCTGCCGCGCCCTCCGTTAGATCAAGATTTTCTAACCTTTTTACATAATCAATACATGATAATATGGAATGAGTTCAAGGATAAAGTAAAATAATGGACATGCTTTACGATATAACGGAAAAATACGCGGTAAGCGAGGAAGTTACCGAAAAAGCCGCTGATGAAGTATGTTTATTGGCTAATGAAGCATGCAGAAGGCTTGATATTTTCATCTCAAATCAGTTGGGAATAACAAGAAACTACGCGCAGCAGATGATACGCAATTCACAAATATCATCAGGAACCATAAAATTAAAACCATCATCTTCCGTATCTGAAGCCCAGGAATTTGTTATTAACATGCCGCCTGTGGAATCCCTCGATCTTGTGCCTGAAGACGTACCATTTGATGTCATCTACGAGGATGAACACATTATCGTGCTCGACAAACCGGCAGGCGTGGTAGTTCACCCTGCCCCCGGCAACTGGACGAAAACCCTCGTTCACGGGCTTCTATATCGTTATCCCGATATATCATGTAATAACACAGCGCGCCCGGGCATAGTGCACCGCCTTGACGCCGCAACTTCAGGACTTATGGTCGTAGCACGGGATTCAAGATCAATGGAAGGATTACAAAAGATGTTTCAAAATAGAGAAATTCATAAAACATACATTGCGCTCGTAAATGGTAATTTGAGAAAATCAGAAGGAGTCATTGACGCCCCCATTGCAAGGGATCCTAAAGACCGGTACAAGATGGCGGTAATAGGTGGAGGGCGCGATGCAGTGACGGAATTCCGGAAGCTTTGGTCAAATAAGGATTATTCTTTAGTTTTATGCC
>WRBZ01000011.1 GCA_009784305.1 Synergistaceae bacterium | reverse complement strand
GCGACAAACATCTCTATATTGTTATAGACAGTTTTTATCTGCGACCAATAACCAAGAGGGCTCATCTCCTGCCGGTATTGAAAATCAAGAAACGCGTCCCTCACGCGGGTTATTGAGACAGCTTCAACGCCCGTGCCTATTTGGCCGGGCATCACGGGCGATGTCAATCCGGGAGCTGTATACGGAGGTGTTGTAGCAAGGTTCACCCTCTGACGGGAAAAACCCTCCGTTTTTACATTTGAAATATTATGCCCCGCTGTCTGTATGCCGAGGCGAAAAGCGTTGGTGGCACGGCGCGCCATTTCTAAACCGTAGAAGCTGTTGATCATATCGACCGACCCTCTCTTGTTATCCTTTTATATCCATGGAACCGCTGCCTGAAAAACCGACGCCTTCAAGCCGTCGTATTTCAGAGAGCATCATATCGTTGTATTTTTGCCCTTCTTCCAACAAGCGCCTTAGGATTTTCGATTCCGCTCCAATTGTTTTCACGATCTTCTCAAGTTTTTCACCTGATAAGCGGAGCTGTTCTCCTTCTTCTCCCATGGTTTTACATATATCATGCAGATTTTTTTCACAATTTAAATCGGCAGCGACCGAAGCCGCCGCCTTATCTCTCAAAGCTTCATACTTGAATACTTCTAAAGAGGAGGAATGTAAAAGTTTCATTAAACCCTGTACCGCTTCTAAATCTTTGTTTATTACTGCATCACGCTGCTGAGTTATGAAAGACAGCAGCGATTCCATACTTTCAGTTTCTCTCTCTACTGCGTTCACAAGCTCCTTAAAGCTCAAAGAACTTACTCCTCGCCATTCAAAAAACCGGCTAAAAAAAGGCTGCGCGCGACCTTGACCGGGTCGGGCTTGTAAGTTCCTTCTGCTATTTGCTTCTTGAAACCATTTATTTTATCCTGCCGAACATCCGAAACCTGCTCAAGTTCTCCCATAATCCGGTTAAGTTCCTTTGAGAAAGGGCTGAAGCTGGCCTCGTCGGTTGCTCCCGCCGGATGCTCATAGCCATATAATTTATGAAGGGATTTATTCTTCATAACGGAACCCAGGCTATTCTGCGCGGATACTCTTTCGACCATAACGAACACTCCTTTCCATTCCACCTCATTAAAAGTATCGGGTTAAAAATTGCTAATCTTTAGCTTGCCAATTTGAAAAAAACGGACGGCAGGCAAACCCCCGCCCTATGGGCGCCCCCTTTCAAAAGGGAGCATCGCCGCCCCGTTATGACATGTATTGTTCGTTGTATACTGTGTTTACATTCTTGACCAGACTATCGCCCCTGAACACTCCGCCCCTGCCGCTGCACAGGCGGACAGAGCGCGCTTTAAGGTTGTCCCTGTGGTCAAGACATCGTCGACTACAATAACTTTCCTGCCGGCTATTCTTGTGTCCGCCTTAAAAACGTCATCCGCAAGTTCGAGCCTTTCCTTACCGCTTCTCTCCGTTTGCGCTTTGACGTTAAACGACCATCGCAGAGATTCCACGATTTTGAAACCAAGCACGCGTGAAATCCCTTTCGCAATAGCATAAGACTGGTTAAAACGCCTTGTGCTGCCCCTGTGTAAAGGAACGGGAACCAGGGTGACGCTTCCTTTATCATACGAACTCACGAGTTTTTCATTGTCCCTCAATATAGCCTTTCCAACACACTTGCCCATAGCGTATCCAAGAGATTCCTGATTTAAATATTTGAGCTGTAATACGAGTTCGCGCGCAAACCCTTCATGGAGCGCATAATAATAAATCCATGCGCTGCTCTTATGTAAAGCGCATGGGCTGCCCAACCCACATTCAAAACATTTAAGTTTTCTGTTGAAACACAAGGAATCGAGACACTCATCGCAGGCCGTCTCTCCAAGATTGCCGCATACCGGGCAGGACGTTGGGAATAATATATGAAAGAAATATTTTATAAAATTTATAAATTTCACCTCTTTGAAGACTGATTCTATTTTGATGGGACAATTATATATAAATTTGTGAGATAATTACTTTTGGAAAAATAATATATTATTAGAGGTGTTGCTGTAATATGTTTGAGCTGATAATGCGAGCATTCGGGCTTGACCCGAATGGGCGCGCGCTAAAGAGATACATGGAGACAGTCGAATCCGTAAACGATCTGGGAAGCGAAATGAAAGCCATGTCGGATGATGATTTAAGGGCTTTCTCTAATGATTTCAGACTGAGAATAGAGAACGGAGAATCTCTCGATTCGCTAATGCCGCAAGTTTTCGCGGCTGTGCGTGAAGCTTCAGAACGAACGATAGGGTTGAGACACTACGACGTGCAGCTTGTGGGCGGGATGGCTTTACATGAAGGAAACATAGCGGAAATGAAGACAGGTGAAGGAAAAACCCTTGTCGCGACGCTTTCTATGGTGCTTAACGCCCTCTCGGGCAAAGGAACGCATCTTATAACGGTCAATGACTACCTTTCAAAACGCGATGCGGAATGGATGGGCCCGATTTATAACATGATGGGGCTCTCCGTCGGAGTAATCTACCCTTTCATGCCTCATGAAGAGAGGGTAGCCGCTTACAGGGCTGATATAACATACGGGACAAACAGCGAATTCGGATTTGACTATCTGAGGGATAATATGGTTCTGAATACGGAAGATATGGTGCAAAGAGGCCATAACTATTGCATAGTTGACGAAGTCGACTCGATCCTGGTAGACGAAGCGCGTACCCCTCTTATAATTTCCGGCCCGTCAGACGACAACGTGGAGCTTTACAAGACGGCAGACCAGATAGCACGTCAGCTCAAAGATGCCGAGGACTTTGAAAAGGATGAAAAGGAAAGAAATATTTCTCTCACAGAGCCCGGTATAGCGAAAGCTGAACGGCTGATGAAAATGCCGGGGCTATTCTCCGATGCCGCACATTCTGAGCTTGCTCACAGGATCGTGCAGGCTATAAAGGCCCATAAACTATTCCAGCGCGATGTGCATTATGTTGCCAAGGACGGGGAAATAATAATCGTCGACGAATTTACAGGACGCCTCATGGAGGGGCGCCGTTATTCAGACGGGCTGCATCAGGCGATAGAGGCAAAAGAACGGGTCAGGGTGGGCAGAGAAAGCCAGACTCTCGCGACAATAACGCTGCAAAACTATTTCAGAATGTATAAGAAACTTGCCGGCATGACCGGAACCGCTGCTACAGAAGCTGAGGAGTTCAATGAAATATACGGGCTGAAAGTAATAACCGTGCCGACGCACCGCGAGATGATAAGGCTGGACAACTCCGATGCAGTATACTGCACAGCGCTCGAAAAATATAGCGCGGTAGCGGACGAGGTCTTTGAGAAACATACAGCAGGCCAGCCCGTACTCGTTGGAACTACGTCCATTGAGAACTCCGAACGTGTGAGCAAACTGCTCAAAGCGCGAAAAATAGAACATCAGGTACTCAACGCAAAACACCACGAAAAAGAAGCTCAAATAGTGGCACAGGCAGGACGTTTGGGCGCCGTTACTGTGGCGACAAATATGGCGGGACGCGGCACGGACATAGTATTGGGCGGTCAGCCTTACAACGATGAAGAACACGATAAAGTTACAGCGCTCGGCGGGCTTGCAATAATAGGGACTGAGCGGCACGAGTCGCGTCGCATAGATAATCAGCTCAGGGGACGTTCGGGGCGTCAGGGAGACCCGGGCGTGAGCCGTTTTTATCTCTCACTGGAGGATGACCTGTTGAGGCTTTTTGGCTCGGATAAAATACAGGGGCTCATGGGCAAATTGGGGATGGAAAATGGAGAATCCATAAATTCCCCAATGTTGACCAAAGTTATAGAATCATCGCAGAAAAAAGTGGAGCAGATGCATTTTGACATACGTAAGCAACTGCTTTCTTACGATAATGTAATGAATCGGCAGCGCGAAGCGGTTTACACGGAAAGGCAGAATATCCTATCCGATGAAAAAGTTACGGAATATGGTCTCGGAATAGCGGAAGGCGTTATTTCCGACCTGATAGAACACTATTTTCAGGAAAACGTGGCTCCCGATACCGAACGGGCTGTAAACAGAGTCCGTTCGATATTCGGGCCGGAAGTCGCTTCGGAATTTGTGGGGGTTGACTCCCTTACGGGAGTGGAGCTTTTGCGGGAGGATATATCAGAAGCAGTAAAATTAAAATATGAAAGTAAAATTCAGGAATTTGGGGAGGAATTGGCTCCGCGTTTGATCCGGTATATATTACTCAACACGCTCGATAACGGCTGGCGCGATCATTTGCTCGGAATGGACGAGTTGAGGCGCGGGATAGGATTGCGCGCAATAGGGCAAAAGGATCCGCTTCTTGAATATCAATTTGAATCACACAACCTGTTTCAGGACATGATGCGCAGAACACGCCTTTCGATAACGGAGCAGATTTTCAGGGTGAAAATAGTATCGGAGGAAGCGCGCAGGGAAAGACAATACTCCGAAGGCAGGAACCTTAACATGCCTTCGATACCTCAAAGATCTGAGGCTTACGAGACAGCCCTCCATGCAGGAGAAGGAAAACAAGCGCCAATAAAAAAAGGCGCGCGAATTGGAAGAAATGACCCGTGCACGTGCGGAAGCGGGAGAAAATATAAACATTGCTGCGGAAAATAAAACAGTGTTCAGTGGTCAGAAAAACAAAGAACAAAGCATTTGTCTGTACTACCCACTGCCCACTGCCCACTAAATAAAGGGGTGTACACATGATAATTCGCGTTCGATTTTATTTATTTTTAGTTTTACTTGTTATCGCATTATTTCCGGTACAGAAAGCGGAAACTGCCGGACTTCAGCCTATTAATATTTTAAAAGTGTTCAATGAAGGGGTTCCGCAAATAAACCTGATGGAAATGGTGCAGGAATGTCCTCATTTTACAAGTTATCCCGCGTATAATGGAATAATATGGCTGAAACAGCATACATATCAAATAGATGTAAGCGGCTCAATGTCAATAACAACCGCATGGGTCATACTTGGCAAAAGCGAAATAGACAGAAAGTGGCTTGAATGGAATATACCGATCCCAAAGGATGGAGACGCTCAAATTTACGAAGCGTCATTATACGACCCAGGAAGCCTTATGCAAATAGGGAGGATAAGCCCGCAAAAGAAAATAGACGAATGGCATGTCAATTTTGGAGCTGTACCGGAGGAATTCATAATTGTCCTGTCATACCGCCAGACATACGCGCGCAGTATTGCTATACAGGGAATGCTGTGGCTGCATGAAAGTTTGCCTATATGGGAACAGACCATCATTGCAAGAGTGGAAGCCGGAAGGGATTTTGAGTACGTAACTAACGCGGAAATAGAACCGACAATAATCAGCGAGGGGAATTTAGATATATACAGGTGGATGATAGTGAATCAAATGCCGTCATCGCTGCGCTCCCTCAGAACAGACTTGAAGTCATGGCTCGCTTTCGGAAACAGGCAACCACTCTCAAGTTTTGTAAGATTACTTGAAAGCTACGCAAAAATGCCCACTCCCACTCCACCTTCAAATGTCGAGGTATGGCTGAAAAAAGGCGACATGACATCATTTTTTAACTGGTTGACGGCCCAGGAAACTGACAATACAATAAACACTTTGCGGGAGGAAATACCCCAAAAAGCGCCGTGGAGCAAGTGGGAAAAGTCCATAATAGCGTCTTCATGGATAAATCGTTTTCAAAGCGATCAATGTCGCTTATTCTGGAGGCTTGCCGTTGACCCGTTTCAAAACGGTTTTGCAAACGAATCGATAATCTTAGCCCCCGCTATTGAAATGAAAAGAAAAAATGATGTGTTTTTTTACGAAATTGGCCAGCCATATGAGCAGGGAGTAACATCTTTATCGTTGATAGGAGAAGCGCTTTATGCCCCTCTTATTGGGGATAACAAACTCGAAAAAAGGGTCATTCCTCCGAGAGGGGCTTCCGATAACCGCTTGTCCATAGTATGGAATCTAAACGTTGAGGAAAATAACACCATTACCGGTTCAGTCAGCATGACAATACGAAATTTATGGAAAGAATTTCTGTTATTCGATACTGATGTGAACAGTATCCTGCCTGAAATCGTAAAAGCGGTGTCTGGAAGGGATATAAATACGAAGAGCGTAAAGGGAGCAGTCGAAATCAGCGCGCCGTTAAGACCGAGCAAAATAATACTTGATACTTCAGGGACAAACGCCATCATTTCGCTAAACCCACCTCAACCGGACTGGCTCAGGGATCTTGCCATGGCGATGGCTCCATATTCTATAAAGTTCCCTTTTAGCATAGAAGCAATTTATGCAATCGAATTACCGGAAAATGTAAAGGATATACTTTTACCTTCGCAGATTGACAGGGACTTTGGCAAAATAAAATATTCCGAGAAATACGAGTATTCCAAGCGCAGAAGAAGATTGAACGTGACGGCCAGACTGACATTTTCAAGCACAAAAGTGGATCAGGCTATGGAACAGGATGTTGCCTTCGCATTGGGGAGATTCGGAACACAGCGTTCGGTCCCGGTGAGGATGAAATAAAGAAGGACCCTGTCATGCGAGCTAAAAGATTTTACGTTTTTATAATGGTGTTTTTGGCTCTAATTGTATATGCACTGTCAACAGGAAATGCGTTTGCCGCATTGAGCGATTCTGAGTTTATTGAACTCTGTAAAAAAGGTTCTTTTCAACAAATAGTTGAAGCCATTAATGACGGGGCAAACGTGAACGCAAGTGATGACAAAGGAATTACGCCGCTTATGTCCGCTGCAATGAGCCAATGGCAGCACACCCGTTCACTGTTAATAAAAGCTCTTCTTGGGTTTGGCGCAGAATTGAACGCGAAGGATAAAGACGGTAAAATGGCAATAGATCACGCGAAGGCGGCAAAAAAAACCGATATTGCCAAGGTATTGGAAGAAGCATCACACGGGCTGGTAAGCGTTTCTTTTTTTAAAATTTTCTTTGCAGGCTCCCTGCAGAAAATTAATGATGCCATTAAAAACGGTTCAAACCTGAACGAGAAATGTGAAGACGGAAAAACGCCGCTCATGTATGCAGCGCATGGAAATATTAATCCGAAAGTGATAACAACCCTTATTGAAGCTGGAGCGAGTATTCATGCGAAGGACGTTTATGTTGGATTAACGCCGCTTATGTTTGCGGGAAGCAATCCCAATCCGGAAGTGATGACGATCCTTATTGAAGCGGGATCGGACGTCAACGAGATGAATAATGTTGGAATGACACCGCTTATGCTTGCGGCTCGTTGGAACAACAATCCGGAAGTGATAGCCGCCCTTATTAAAGCGGGAGCGGATGTAAATGCAAATAATGGAATAACACCACTTTGTAACGCAGCGTTAAACAACAATCCGGAAGTAATAACTGTCCTTATTAAAGCTGGCGCAGATGTAAATGCGAAGGATCGTTATGTAATGACACCGCTTTTTAATGCAGCGCTAAACAACAATCCGGAAGTGATAACTGTCCTTATTAAAGCTGGCGCAGATGTAAACGCGAAGGATCTTTTCGGAATGACGCCGATTTTCAATGCAGTACAGAACCCCAATCCGGAAGTGATAACATCTCTTATAAAAGCCGGCGTGGATGTAAATGCCAAGAATGACGACGGATGGACACCGCTTCTGATGACGAAGCATGTTGATGCTAATCCGGAGGTTATAACGACTCTTATTTATGCGGGCGCGGATGTAAATGTGAAGGATAATGATGGATCAACACCGCTTATGTGTTTAGCGTGGAATTCCACTCCGGAAACGATAACAGTTATTATTGAAGCGGGCGCGAATGTCAATGCGAAGGATAATAATGGATTAACGCCACTTATGTTTGCAGCGCGTATGAACTCAAATTCAGAAGTGATAAAGACTCTTATCGAAGCGGGGGCGGACGTTAATGCAAAGGATAATGACGGGTCCACGCCGCTTATGTGGGCGGCATTGCTCAATCCAAATCCGGAGGTGATAACAAGCCTTCTGGAACTTGGATCAGACCCGAAAGCGAAAGATAACTCCGGTAAAATGGCAATAGACTATGCGATGAAAAATGGAAAACTTATAAATACCGAAGCGCTCGATATGCTGAATAATGCAAACCGGTGAAGCGTAGGCGCGGCATTGCCTCTTTCGTAGGGGACGTTGCCCTCGATGCCCCGCAATGGGGCGCCGGCTTTGCCGACGGGGATTTTCGAGTAATCACTGCGAACGGGACACCTGCCTAAAGGACACAAGTGGGGTGCGTCCCCTACAACGAACTACAAACTACTAAATTCAGGAGGAAGAATTTGAAAGACATTGACAGCATTTTAAGAGAAATTTTATTTGAGGCAATTCAAAAAGTAAGCGCCGGCAAAATAGATATTGACGAAATCATGTTTGATAGGCCAAAACGCGAAGGACAGGGGGACAGGGCTTCAAATGTTGCGATGAAAACCGCGAAGCAGCTTGAAAAAAGTCCGCGCTCCTTCGCTGAAGAAATAGTTTCGGCGATCGAGAAGAACGCTTATATTGAAAAAGTGGAAACGGCAGGCCCTGGATTTATTAATATCTTTTTGACTCCTTTATGGTTGCAGCAAACGGTTGAATACATACTTTCAAATCCCGATGCGTTCGGCAGCTCTGACGCGGGAAAGGGAAGAAAAGTTCAAGTGGAATTCGTCAGCGCAAACCCCACAGGGCCCCTTCATATTGGGCATGGCAGAGGAGCGGCGGTCGGGGACACTGTAGGGAACCTGTTATCGTTCGCAGGTTGGAGCGTGGAAAAGGAATACTACCTGAACGACGCGGGGCTTCAAATGCAGATACTTGGAACTTCCACCCAGTCCCGTTATTTTGAGCTTCTTGAAAAAGCTGATAAAGCGCCCCTGCCTGAAACATCGTACAAGGGCGGGTATATCCGCGATATTGCGAAAAGAATCGTTGAGAGCGAAGGGGATAAATACATATCGCAGCCTCTTGAGGAAAGCTTACAGTTTTTTACAGACTATGCCGTGAACTCTATCCTTGCGGATATAAAAGATGACCTGAACGAATTCGGGATAAAATTCGACGTATGGTTCTCCGAAAAAAGCTTGTATACTCGCGACTTGGTGAGCGAAGCGATGAAATATTTGAAAGAAAGAGGCTTCGCGTTTGAACATGAAGGAGCTTTATGGTTCAAATCACAAACCAAAACTGAAGAGAACGAGGATACAAATACTGAAGATAAAGACAGAGTATTGATACGCAGCAACGGAGCGCCCACATATTTCGCTTCGGATATTGCGTACCATAAGGACAAATTCGACAGGGGCTTTGAAAGGCTCATAGATGTTTGGGGGGCTGACCATCACGGATATGTTCCAAGGATGAACGCCGCAATATCGGCGCTGGGACATTCTCCCGACTCGTTCGAAGTGTTGCTCATCCAGTTCGTGAACTTGCTCAGGAATGGAGAGCTTGTCCCGATGTCCACACGTTCGGGGCAATTCGTGACTCTCAGGGAAGTGAGAAATGAAGTTGGAAACGACGCCGCGAGGTGGTTTTTCCTCATGCGCAGCAGCGACAGCCATCTCGACTTTGACCTTGAGCTGGCTAAACAACAAAGTAATGAAAACCCGGTATACTATGTACAATATGCCCACGCGCGCGCGTGCAGCATAAAAAGGGAATGTGCGGAACGCGGCTTGATAAAAGATACAAATATGGGTATTAATGTCAATGAACTCACAAAAGACGAAGAAAGAAAGCTGATGGCAAAGCTGGCAATATTCCCGCAGGAAGCCGCGCGTGCGGCAAACGATTTAGCGCCGCATATAATGACAAATTACGTGTTTGATCTTGCCGGGGATTTTCACGCGTTTTATAACGCGCACAGGGTAATATGCGAGGATAAGGAAAAATCATTTTCAAGGCTTCAGCTTGTGGAAGCTGTCAGGGTGGTATTGTCAAGAGCTTTGGGACTATTGGGAGTATCAGCTCCGGAAAGGATGTAATTCCAATTCGCAATCAAACAGAAGCTTCACGTTGTTACGCTTTGCAAACGTATACTTCGATATTTATGCGCCCCTTGCGTGAAACAGAAGCTTCGCTTTGCAACGTAGGTCTATCTGCTTATCGTCTGCTTTTGATTTTGAATTGGAATAATTAATATAATATGCCGCGACTTCGATGGATATTCCTTGCAGTTGGTTCGCTGCTTATTTTTTTGATTATATCAACAGTTTTATTCTTTGAACTTGAAAGGATAGCAACGCTTATGTACATTTCCGTTGAAAGAAATGAACAATTGGCGGAAAAACAAAGTAAAGTGAACGAATACAGAGAACAAATCGAATTTTACAGCACAGACGAGGGCATCGCGTATTTGGGCAGAGAACAGTATAACTTCATTTTCCCGGGTGAACGGATATTTGTAATATCAAATGATAGGGAATAAAAACAATTTACAATGCACAATGCACAATGTACAATTAAGAAACAATAAAACAAATGTAAATTATGAATTGTATTTACGGAGGCGCGTGTGCTCCGGTGAGCGCCCCGGACTTCAAATCCGGTGAGGGGCGGTTAGAGCCGTCCTTGGTGGGTTCGACCCCCACACGCCTCCGCCATTCTTATATATAAGGAGAGATATATTATGAAGGCAATTAGCGGTTATCTTGAGAATGATCAGTTCATAGCAAACGAGCGTGTCAAGCTTCCGGAGCGCGTTCAAGCTGTACTCGTGTTTAACGAAAATGAAACTGAAGCCGGCAGCCAAAACCCCCTTCCTCAAAAGCAAACAGCCTATTATGATCAACGAACAATCTATCGTTCAGGAAAAAGCGTTGCGTGGTGGCATTTGTGTGGTTTCTTATCTGCATTGATAATATTTTTTGCGCTACAAGTCAGTGATTCTTTGAAATCAGATGTATTGCCGTATTTCAGTGTTCTTACGTTTGGTTTTAAGGAGTTTTTTACGATGTGGTTGGCGAAGGTCGGGGAAAACTGGGTATATATTGGGATTTTTGGAATACTAATACCTGCATTTCTCACCTATTATTTTGTTTATCTTGTTGGCGCGCGCATAGCAAAAAACAAGAGCTATAACTATGGCGTATGGCTTTTGCTCAGCTTTTTCTTATGGGTGGTAGCCATTCCAATCAGTAGCTGTGTGTTAGCCGCATTTATTGCTCTTGACCTTCCATTAAGCGTATTGATTTCAGCTCCGAAAACTGTTATTCCTGTAGTATTTGTCCCTGCTTTAATCGCCTATGTTTGTTTTGCTGTTATTATTGGCTTTGCTTGCATACCTGCGCACATAGCAAGCAGGAAAGGATATAACTATTGCACCTGGTTTATATTTGGTTTGTTTTTGTGGATAATTGCCCTTATTGTCAGCCTATTGCTATCTCCTACGGAAGAATCCATAGAACAGCGTAAACTTGAAGAAGGATATAAAATATGTCCTTATTGCGCTGAATTGATAAGAGTGGAAGCTGTTTTGTGCAGGCACTGCAGAAGCGATGTAAAAATAAAAGAATGATAATGCTGAAGCACACAAGTATAACGGATCCCGAACTTTATGGAATAGTATGCGAAGAACTTGACCGGCAGGAACATAACATAGAAATGATAGCCTCGGAAAGCACAGCCAGCGAGGAATTGCTGGAGCTTTCCGGGTGCGTTTTCACCAACAAAACGACCGAAGGATATCCGGGCGCGCGTTATCAGGCGGGTTCCCAAATAGCGGATAAAATGGAAAGGCTCGGCGTTGAGCGGGCAAAAGCGCTTTATGAAGCGGAACATGCCAATATTCAGCCTTACTCGGGCTCCGCTGCCAATTATGGCGTCTACGCGGCGGTATTAAGACCCGGAGACTGCGTACTGGGAATGAGGCTTGATCATGGCGGGCATCTGACACATGGCTCTCCCGCAAATTTCATGAGCAGGTTTTATAATTTCGTATCATATGGGCTTAATAAAGAAACTGAACTCATAGATTACGAAGAGCTTGAGAGACTTGCCGAAGAGCATAAGCCAAGGCTAATAATAGCGGGAGGAAGCGCTTATCCAAGGCTCATTGATTATGAGCGCATTTCCGGTATAGCCCACTCAAATGGCGGACTCTTGATGACCGACATGGCCCATGTTTCAGGGCTTGTGGCGGCAAAAGTGATACCAAGCCCCGTCCCATACTCTGATTTTGTCTCATCATCAACGACAAAAACCCTTTGCGGCCCTCGCGGAGGCTTGATACTATGCAAATTAGAACACGCAAAGGCTTTGGATAAAGGAGTTTTTCCCGGATCGCTGAGTTCGATACACCTGAACATAATGGCGGCTAAAACATGGCTTTTCGAACATGCAAAGACGCAGGAATTTAAAAATGTCATGTCTCAGATATTGAAGAACTCACAAACTCTTGCCGCAGAGCTTACGAAGCATGATTTCAGGGTGGTGAGCGGTGGAACTGACAATCACATCGTACTCACAGACCTCAGGCCAAAAAAGTTGACCGGAAAACTTTTTCAGGATTCGCTGGAATATGTCGGAATAACCGTAAACAAGAACATGATCCCGTTTGACCCGGAGAAGCCTTCTATTACAAGCGGAATAAGGATAGGCCTTACATCGGTCTCACAGCGCGGCTTCAAAGAGCCTGAAATTGCGCGGATAGCTGAAATAATGAATAAGGTGGCGAAAGCGCCTGAGGATAAGGGCAACCTTGATAAATGCAAATCCGAAGCGCTCGAACTCGTTTCAG